>CAYWZD010000104.1:0-10506 GCA_964462755.1 uncultured Victivallales bacterium
GTTGGAGGGCGCGGAGCCCTCCTGTTCTTTGTCTTTGCGGCGGCGGGTCCACCGCTCAAAGGACGCGCGACGAAGGAGCGAGAGCCGCCGCTCCCGTAGGGGCGGCTCCGGGCGTTTGGAACCGCTCCGGGCGGGATATTCCGTGCTCTGCATGGTCAACCTCCGCGGCTGGACTGCGGCAAGGCTGAAAGCCTTGCATGACAATTCTTTCAGAAATGGAAAAGGCTCACTGACGCCATACTTGACATGGCAATATGATCCGTCGCCAAAAGACGAAAAAGCAAGGAGATTGATCCGTTTCTATTTCTGAAAAATGATCAATGTTGGGAATGAAAGCTATTCGGCTTACAAAATGAGAAAGCTGTCGCGTCCTGCACAAATAGTGCGAAAAGACCTCTCGGTATTGAATTGACGTTGTGTGGATTGTTTGGCAAGACTTTCATCATTTCATATATCATCTATTTTTTTGATTCAAAAATAGATGATATACTTTGTATAGGTCGGTGATGGGGGAGTTTATTCGAGAATAACCAAAGCAAAGGTATGAGCTTTCAGCTCCAATGTTAAAACATTGTTCTTGAATTCGATTATTTTTGCACCCCCGGACTGCCATTTTAACGGTGCACGGAATGAAGGAACACCGTTTTTTTGACGCAATTTGAACAGTTCGTCATATTCAGGATCGGGGGCGTCGATTTTTTCGACGGCTTTCGAAAAGGGCTTCATTCCGAGCTTTTCCGGACTGAAACGGATGCGCACGGTCTGGTCGCGCCGCTCGTTGCCCAGATGGGAAATCACCGCCAGCAGTCGATTGTCGGAGGCGTGGCGGTAAACACTTGCGTATACATCCTTGCCTTCCAGCACCGTGGCCGGATTTTCCGGACGGTAATACCCGTAGAACGTGGCTTTTGGGACGCCGAACGCGGTGTAAATCCGCGTAATTTTGTCGAAGATTCCGTGATGGCAGCGGTTCAATGCCGAAACTGAATTATGGACCAGCATTCCGGCAAGCATGGCGCGGGTCATCCGCAAGGAATAGAGTTCGCCGTCTTCCCGGCCGCCGCCGAATTTTTTCGCCAGCACATCCGCCGGGAGGTAGGCGCTGTTGGTGAGACCGAAAGGCATGGAATTCAATTCAACAGCAAACATGGCAAGCGGATAGGAGTCGAGAATATCCTTCCCGTTATGAAGCAATGAACTGCTTGATTGACGAATATGCTCCCCGTTGAAAAGATGTGTGGCGAAAGTACATGCGGGGAGCTGCACATAATCGGTGTTGTGGAGAACAATCACATAGTTTTTCACACCGGAATCCAACAGGCAAAGCGCAACACGGCGAAGATATTCCCGGTATGCCAGAATCGGGGTTCGTTCGCAGCATCCGTGGAATTGGTTGTTGCAGACATCCGGAAGGCCAAAATCGAAATAGATTCCATCCAGTTTGACTTTTGACAGAAGTTCGCGGAGATTGCTGATATAAAAATCATTTGACAGCGTGGTTGGACAGAGGGAATAGACTTCGAATTTTCTCCCGTTTTTCTCATAAGGATAAGCGAAAGTCGGTATTACTTTCCATTCCTCGTTGAATGCGGCAACCTCGGGATACTCATTTGACAATCGGCACGACATGGCATAAGGAAAAGCCTTGGCGCCGAAGCCGTGGATGCGGGCAGTTTCCTTCTGGTATTGTTTGAGTATCGGATTGTTTTCCGGCGGCAAGTTTCCAAGACAGTCACCGTGCGTTTGTCCCGACAGCCAGGCGGTGAATGTCGCATAGGTCGTCGGCGTCCGTCCGGGCCGGTTCAATTCGCTGTAACCGCCGATCGTGTTCAGCGGATAGTTGTCCGGGAGTTTTTTAACGGGAGTCGCAAGCAATCCGAACTCAAATTGAAAACTTTTTCCCTGCTTGAGTTCGGAAGCCAGTTTTACAACCAGTTCCGTGTTTCCCTCCGTGGCGGAAATGCTAATCGGACGTGAAGATTTTTCCGGCCAGGAATGGCGGCTTTCCGCAAAGAAGCAAAAGCCCTTTTCCTCGTTTCCCAGGTAGATCACAGGGTAATAGGGAATCTCCCGCTTGCCCTCTCGGATCATGTCTGTTATTTTGGTCCCCCATGGACCTGCCGCCGCATGTAAATATTTACCGATTTTCCTTGGAAGAGTGAATGACAGTTCAATATTCTTGAGATCCTTCAACGCCTCAATTTTCACCGTAAAATAGGCAATCCCGTCATACTCGATCCAGTGGCTGCCGGAAATCCGGTAGGAGTCGGATGCGGTCTGGCTGCTGAACTCGATCCGGTGAGGCTCCGCTTTATTCCACGTGGTAGCCGCACCAACGGAAACATCGCGCCCATTGATACGAAGCGCCGCGGGGGCGGAAAACAACTCTTTGCTCTGAGAGATCATGCTACGCGGCAAAAACTTGTCCTTATCGAACCCGTAAGTGCGGCCCCATACGGAAACGGCTGTGCCGGTTCCGGTATCCTTTGCGGTCAAGGGAATGAAAGGCGGAATAATCCGGTTGTCAAAAGTTTGTTTACTCCATTCTCCAAAGCCGGGGAAATGGAACGAAACCGCGGAAATGACATTTTTTGCATTGGTTCCGCGAAGTTCGATTTTATAAGTGCCCGGCCGGTTATTGCGGGAAAAAGGGAGCTCGACAAGGTCGGAAATGCCTGTCTTTTCTGTCAATGTTTTTCCATCCGGTCCTGACAGGACAATATGACCGGAAAAATTTTTGCCATACTTGGCCTCAATTTGGGCTTTGCGATATTTGACGAGGAGTTTCTCCTGCGAAAACAACGGTATTGCTGTCAAATAGTCGGGGGAAATCTTGACAGGCAGAATTTGCTGCAGATAAGTCTGTTTTTCCTGCTTGTCCGTCAGGGAAAAAACGAGACAATCGGCATTGGAATTCTGAAGCGTGGCGTTAACGTCAAGAATATGAGGGATATCCTTTTTCAAGGAAATTTCACGGAAGAAAACGGTCTCCGGCGTCATCAGCCCCGCATGATTTTCCATGGCAATCCGGCAGACAATGTTGATATCCGCGTTACTGAGCAGGGAAAGTTTCTGTTCGAGGTTGCCGTAGCTCGGATCGTTATGGGAGAGAATCTGTATGACGGGAGTTCTCTCGGCGGGTTTCAACAGCATGTATCCGGCGATGTCATCGTACCCTTTTCCTGGGCGGGAAAGGGAGGAAATGATGCGGTCATTTTTCAGCATCCATGTCCGGCAGAAATTGAATTGAATGCCTTCCGTCGGCGGGGCCTTCAGCCCGATGCTTTTCCAAGGGATGACGATTTCCCCCTGCCACAGAGTCGTGTCGTCGATTCGCATCCGGGTAGTGGACCGGTATTGCCAATCGGGATTGTAATCTTTGTTATTGTTCAGGCTTTCAGTGCGTCCGCCGCCGACATTACCGGCAAAACGGTAAAGCTTGCTGTCATGAAAAAAATACAGTTCGAACGATTCGGAGCCCCAGACTTCCTTTTCCCCGTTCTCGGGTCCGGAACCTTTTTTTATCTCGGTCCCGCTTGGAAATACGGAATCGAATCCGATATACAAATTCTGTTCGTCATAAAAGAATTTGACATGATGTTCCGGTATACGCCAGCTTTTTCCGGGATTGACCAGATCCACCAGCGACAGGAAGGACGCCGCATTTTTCCAAGACTCCTCCTTCAGCTCACCGTCCGCTTGGATGGATGAAGCCGCGCTACGCGGTATTGTCAATACTTCCGGATGGCGCATGGAAATATCGAGTGTTTTGAATCCGCTGATTTCAGCAATTTCCCCGGCGCTCAGAGCGAAGTTGTAGAGCCGAAGACTTTTGACCATCGTTCCGCCTTCCCACGGGGTTATATTGAGCCATCCGTCATGGTAGGCTCCGATAAAAAGATTGCGCCAATCCTCTGCCTTGATCACTGCCGGCTGCGGCGCTTCATGGACCAATACCCCATCGAGATAGCAACGCACTTTGTTTCCGTCAAAACTCAACGCCGCCGTGTATATCCTGTCAAATTGCAGCGCTGAACTGTTATAATTCATGTTGTGGATGGTATCCCTTACATAATATTGAAGGATCGGAGGCTGATCAGCGGCAGAGGTGGAGAGACCGATCTTCATGCGTCCTCTGGTTCCTATTGTAAGCATCGGACGTGCGGGGTGCTTGAATGGAGGAAATGGTTTCAGGGCAAACTCCAGCACGATGGTTCCGCTTTCACCGATCTTTCCGGCGAGAGGCAGAGTCAATGCGTTCCGTCTGCCGAAGAGCATCGCTTTCCGACCGTCGGACAGTGTTTCGATGCCGTCTCCATTCAGCGGGAACACCTTATCGCCCAAAGCAACGGAACGGTCCCGATCGAAGTTAATTTCCAACAGGGGAGTTATGGAAAACAATGGACATACGGCAAAAAAGCAGTAGATGAGAATGATTGATTTTGGAACCCTATACATGCGCAGTATCCTTCCTCTCTCAAGAGCAAATGTCGGAACGTTTTGCTCTCTCTTGTTGAGAATTAATTTGTTTGCCGGACTGTTTTTTTTTTGCAGAAAACAGCCAATATCCGAATTCAGAGACTGGATTTTTTACTTTCTTCCAGCCAAAGAATCTTAAAAACGGTCCAAATAAAACTTGCCTGCGTTTTTTACACCTATGGTCGGGTTAAAACTGGACGTGTAAGCGGATATATTCCCGCCGGACTTGCCATTTACCGAGCCGGCATGTCCATCGGCAAATCCAAAATTCACATTCCCGTCATGCCTGCCGGAAATATTGCCGGAATAAGAACTGGTTGAAAGAAATCCATCCATGAATTTATAAAAACCTCTGGTGATCACGTTACTGTAAAAGGTGTCTCCATATAAAAAACTCTGGCTTGGTCCGACAATCCTGTATATCCTGCATTTTACTCCATATTTATACAGTCCCGGGTCGGCATCGATATAGCGGCTGACCCCATAGCTTACATACTGCAGATCGTCATGAAGGGAAGGGGCGATGCTCAAACGGTCAGCGCTGAAGTCGACAATTTTATAACTGTTATCATGACTTGGGCACTTCAGTGTCTTCGAGTTCAGCAATTTCTCAAGGATCAAACGCCCCGGATAATATACGTATTTACTCGTTTCACCCGCACGCAATACCATTGATACCGGTGTACAGCCATTGTAAGAGTCCGCATAAACAAACGTGGCGGTACCAATCTGTTTCAAGTTGTTCAAACAGGAACTGGAACGTGCCATGTTTCTTGCTCTTCCAAGGGCCGGCAGAAGTAACGAAGCCAGAATCGCGATAATTGCAATTACTACCAGGAGCTCGATCAATGTAAAAAGGACCCCGGCAGATATTTCATTACGACTGTCTTTCCTACGGATCATTTTCAAATTTTTTCTTCTCATCATGAATCTCCTTGTGTTAATGTTCCCTTTCTCAATGTATTTACAGTTTTTCTCAAAATGATCCTTTTTCCAGGAACCGCCGCATACGAATTCCTTCCTCGCCCGCCTCCTCAGAAGCAAAATAAAGCGCTTCCCAGCAGCAATATCCGGAAACGAACGGCTCAGTCAACGCAATTTGAGCGGCTGCCCGTTCCGGGGACGCCGGAAACAGGTTGTCTCCAAAAGCGAATCCGCGACGCTCGAATAGCTCGATATGGCTCCACAGTTCGATCCCATGGATGTCGGCGATCTCCTTCCATTTCCTCCAGATCGCCGGCATATCGGAAAGAAGGCAGCCGCAGTTGCCGATGGTGTCCTGGGGCAGCAGAATATCAATTCCGCAATCCTCCAGAATATTGTTCCAGAATTCGGCGAACATCTCGTTCTGTTCCGGTTTGTGAAGAATCGCGGGCGATGCCAGCACTTTCATCCCCGGTTCTCTGGATTTGACCATGTCCGAGAACCTGCGGTAAAGCGTGCGCATGCGTTTTTCCTTTTCGGGCAGACGCTTCCCTTCGAACGCGGTTTCGGAGGGAAAATACATGCCGGAGAATTTGCCGATGCGGCAAAGTTCCGCAAAACAGCAGCGGTGTTCGAGCAGTTCTTTTTCCAGTTCCTTTTCCGACATCGATTCGTTCCAGCCGGAAACGGAACCGTAGCCGCCGAGATAAATCCGCATGTTTTCCGCTTCGGCCGCCTCGAACATGCGTTCCAGAACAGGGAAGCATTTCATCGCGGAATAGCGCGAAGACATGTAAAAGCATTCGTAAAGCTCCTTCCAGAGCGAGGCCTGAAAGATCGCCGTTTCGATATGCATGGCTTTGAAACGGCGGAAAACGCTTTTCCACTCCTCGACGCTCGCATTCAGCATACGGTGTCCGCGGTAATCCGCAGGCTGTGCGTAAATGAAACTGGCAGTGATCTGTTTTGTCGGTCTGACGGGAAGCGTTTTCAGCTCTTCCTCGATCTGACTTCTGAAATCATAAACTTTACGCAGTTCCTTTTCTACATCGAATCCGACAGGCGGCAGGAAATACGGTATCCCATCGTCATCGCCGATCGGAAACATCGGAATCCGCGTCTGAGAATCATCAGGCGGATTCAGCACTCCGACATTCCGCAACGTCACGTGCGCATCGTCCGTTTTTGCGATTTCGCTTTGCCAGCTTCCTTTGGCGTCCTTCCACTCGATCGTACTGTCGCGGATCACAATGTTGCGTGCGTGACGGACGAAGAACGGCCACGGCAGTCCAGCGTAGGGCAGGTCGGTCCATGTCGGATACGGGGCCGGCACCTTGAGCAGGAAGTCCGTGCCCATCTCGCCGGAAAGAGTCATGTGGAGTCCTGAAAATTCAATCGTGCGGATCGGACTTTCCGGCGCTCCGTCGAGGAGCGAACCGCGCGACGCCGTCGCTGTGATGTTCCGGAAGAAGATGCGGTCCAGAAATCCGCGGATCGGAACCGGACAGTCCGGCGGATTCTTCGGATACTGGAAATTGAATGTCTGGAAGGCATCGATGATCAGGTTGTCGAACGAGATATCCGTGATTTCCGGTCCTTTTTCGATATTGACGCCGCGGCCGTCGTCCGGACTGATCGCGACCATGAGAGAAATTCCGATCATCGTGTCATAAATCACACAATTGCTGATGGCAACCCGGCGGATGGAGCCATCCCCTTCATACCCTATGCGGATTCCATCTGAAGTGGCCTTGATGCGACAATCGGAAATGACGATATTTTCACAGGCTTTGTCAAATCCGAGCTCATGAATGTCGCTTTTCAAAGCGATGCCGTCGTCCCCGCAGAGAATGTCACAGCCGCTGATGCTGACGTTTGAACAACAGTCCAGATCAATGCCGTCATCATTTGGTCCCCGGAGATCGGCACGAATCCGGATTCCCGACAGATTGCAGTCATCGCAGCCGAGCAGCCAGAGGTTGTAACAGGGGGGATCGATGATCGTGACATCGCGGATGACAATGCCCCGTGACTCGCGAAAATGAATCAACCCCTTTGGACGGTGGAGTCCGGGCCAGTAACGCTGTCCGTAAAGAGGATGTTCAAGGCCATCGTTTTTATTCCAGAAATGGATGTATCCGCGACCGTCGATGATCCCGTTTCCGGTAATAGCGGCATTCTTCAATTTGACGCCGCCGATCAGATAGCGTTTGGGGTTGCACGAAGGTTCCCCGCAGGTTATGACTTGTTCCGGAACCGGTTTGAGGAGACTCAACAGACGGCTGCCAGATTCCAGATGCAGCTCCACATTGTCCCGAAGAGAAATCATATCGATGCCGAAATCGCCGGCAGGCACGTTTACTGTGCCGCCTCCGGCCGCGGCGCAAGAGTCGATTGCTTTTTGAAAACTGGCGGTATTGTCAACCTTTTCACCGGATGCTGCACCGAAATCCAAAACACTGTAAGACATGCTATTTTCCTTGTGGCTTTTGAAAGGTTAAAGGAATCTCCTTGAAAAACGGTTCGGCTGTATTCGCCTTTCCATATTCTTCCAAAAATCTGAAAGTCCATTCTGTCTGTTGGGCGATATCCGCCTCATAGGTCCACACCGGAAGCGGAAATTCCGAAAGGACTGCTCCCTTGTTTGCATGGGAAACGATCATCACATCCTGCATTGGTGTCAACCCGCGCTGAAGAATCGCCGAAATGACCCCATGAGTCAAAATGGAGTCCGTGACAATCATTCCCGCTTTCTCTCCGCATACGAGAGAATCCAGAAAACGGCATGCCGCCATATACCCTTCGCGCGGCGACACCTTGGCGACATAGAGGTCATCCTTCCGCATAATTCCACCGGAGGATGAGCACATTTTCAGATAAATATCCGAGACGGTATGCCTGCTTTCGTCCATCCACTGGTCCCTGTCGTCTTCAATCGTCACGAGCGCGATGCGCGAACAACCGGCTTTCCGCAGTTTCTCCCCGGCGGAGAGAATCCAATTGCCGCTGAATGAAATATACTGATTCATCCATTTGTATTCGTAAAGGCCTAATGCCTGAATCGGAATATTTCTCAAATATTTGTCGATACCACGGGCAAATCCGCGACTCGATACGATAATGGCGTCATAAGGCGATTCCAGAAGAACTTTCCTTACCCGCATGCAGTCTGACTCCGAGTCGATGTTTTCAAATACAGCGTATTCAGCATTGCGTCTCCGGCACTCTTCGATGAAACACTGCATAAACACGGCCTTATGCGCGAATACACCGAACTCGGCCTTTGAGTCGAATACGACCGCATAACGGCGACCGGCCCGTTTTTTTACAAATACGCCCAAGCCGTTCACACGTTCAATCAGCCCTTCGTTTTCGAGCATGCCGAAGACTTTTCCGATCGTTGCGATGGTTGTGTCGTGTGCGGCGGCAAATTTTGGAATTGTTTCGAACTTCGTGCCTGCCGGTAATTTTCCGGAAATGATCCCGTTACGCAAGTTCTGTGCAATTACCAGACTTTTTCCTTTAGTCGTCATCCTGAATTCCCTTTCTGTTATATTATACCTTACTATTAAGGTTATGTCAAGGGGGAATTTCGAGAATTAATGAGTTTTTTATCTGTCAAGGCGCTGAAAATGTAGACGAAAACTTATGGGAGGAGTTCCCGCATCCTTCACTGGGATACAGGAGTTCCCTGAAATATGAAAGATGGGTTCATGCGCGACTGCGGCCTGAAAATCAAGTCGTCCCGGCATTGCGCATTTTTATGAAATGTTCCGCAACTTTTTTGCCGCTTATACACAAAGCCGCCCTTGAAAGAAGGGGCGCATTACATTTTTCTGTAACCTTGCCTGGTCCTCATGGTGAATACTTATCAAGGATTGCCTTCAGTTTTTTCGCATCGACCGGTTTTGTTATAAAGTCATCCATGCCGACTTGATAACAGGTTTCCATTTCTTCTTTCATTGCCGCGGCAGTCAAGGCGATGATGGGTACATGTCTGCCTGAAACCCGTTCAAGTTCACGAATTTCCTTTGTCGCGTCCAACCCGTCCATTTCGGGCATCTGCACGTCCATCAAAACCAGATCCGGGTTGAATTCTCGGTATTTCTGTACGGCGGTTCTGCCGTTTTCAGCTTCGAGAATCACTGCGCCCGGGAATAATTTTGACAGCATTACTTTCGTCAGCATCATATTCACATGAACATCTTCCGCCACCAGTATCACAAGTCCGGGTTCGGCATTCTGCGGCACCGTATCCGCTGCGGGCGTGGGTTCGGCATTATTCCCGCCAGGCGCCGATTCCCCCCTTGCCGGTTCGTAGGCGGCCGCAAAGCAGGCAAAAAGCTGTTCCTGCTTCACCGGTTTGGCAATGCAGAAACGAACGCCGAGTTTATCGCATTTCTTATGGACATCAGGATCGTCGGAAGAGGAGTAGAGCAGAATCATCGGCTGTCTTTCCGGAGTCAGTTTCAGCTTTTCCCGGATCAGCCGGATCGTTTCCAGCCCATCGATATGGGGCATGTTGTAGTCGCAGATGATGACATCGAAAGGTCTTGATGTTTTCAGGATTTCCAACGCCGTCATTCCGTCGCCGCAGGATTCACAGAAAATATCCCAATTTGCCAGCATATGCTCCAAAATCAGGCGATTGTTGGCGTTGTCGTCAATAATCAAACAGCGTTTGATATGGGATATATCTTCGTAGCCGCGAGCCTCCCCGTGTTCGGTGTCGGCGGTCAGCTCAAAGAAGAAGGTTGAGCCTTTTCCCTCAACGCTCTCCACCCGGATTTTGCCTCCCATTTTCTGCACGACCATATCGGATATAATCAGTCCCAGGCCGGTGCCGCCGAATTTGCGCGTGGTGGAGGTGTCGGCCTGAGAAAAGGCCTTGAAGAGCTTTTCTTTTTGCACCTCTGAGATGCCGATGCCCGTGTCCCGGACCGAGATCGAGAATGTCCCCCGGCGATTGTCCAGCGGATTGTAGCGTACCTTGAGTTCCACTTCGCCTTTTTCGGTAAACTTGACCGCATTGCCCAGCAGGTTGATAAGAACCTGATTGAGGCGGATCGGATCGACCATGGCAAAACGGGGCATGGCGCTGTC
>CAYWZD010000105.1:0-10372 GCA_964462755.1 uncultured Victivallales bacterium
GTATCAGCCGGGAATTCGACCATATCGATTCTGACCGCCTCAACCGTCTGGGCGATTTTCCGGCGGAGGCTACGCCGCGGACAGGAGATGACAAATGACGCAAAGTTCGTTTTTGTTTGCCGATTTTCCGATCATCGCGGCGCTGATTCTGCTGCCGCTTCTGGCCGGACTCATGGCGTTCTGCGCCCGGGGTCGTCACCGTCTGGTCCGTTTCACCCTTCTGATGGGCGCCGTGACCCATACGCTTCTGACCGGGATGCTTTTCTTTGCCGGAAAGGATCAGGACCCGATCTACAAGGTGACCTCCCAATGGCTGGCCTTCGACGATGTCGGCGGAATTTTTCTGGCGCTGACCAGTCTTCTTTTTCTGGCGGTCGCGATTCATACGGTGTTCTGGCTGCCGCCGGAGGAAAAGGTGTCATCCCGGCACGATCCTTCCGGGGCGCCCCTGATGCAGGACCACACTTTCTCGGCCTGTCTTCTGGCGTTTCTTTCCATGATGACGCTGGTGCTGGCCTCGCGCAACTTCGGTCTGCTCTGGGTGGCGGTGGAGGCTACGACGCTGGCCAGTGCTCCCCTGATCTGTTTCCACAAGGGGGCGCACTCGCTGGAGGCCATGTGGAAATATCTGCTGATCTGTTCCGTGGGCATTGCGCTGGCGCTGTTCGGAACTCTGCTCCTGACGCTGGCCGCGCAGAACCTGCCGTCGGCCTCGCTGGGAATGGATTCGCTGTCCTTTCACATGGAGCGCCTGCATCCCGGCTGGTTCAAGGCGGCTTTCATTTTCATTCTGGCCGGCTACGGCACGAAAATGGGTCTGGCTCCGTTCCATACCTGGCTTCCGGACGCGCACAGCGAGGCGCCGGGAACGGTTTCCGCCCTTCTTTCCGGTTCGCTCCTGAACTGTTCGTTCGTGGCGATTTTCCGTTTTCTGAACCTTTCTCCCGCCGCACTCCGTCCCTTCTGCGACCATCTTCTGCTGGTGCTCGGGCTGATCTCCCTGGCGGTGGCCGCGTTCTTCATCATCCGCCAGACCGACTACAAGCGGATGCTGGCTTATTCCAGCGTGGAGCATATGGGGATCGCCGCCATTTTCCTTGGTCTCGGACTGGGCAGCGAACCGCTGGCGATCCTGCATCTCTGCGGACATTCCTTCATCAAGGTCGCCCTGTTCCTGATCGCGGGGAACATCCTCATGGCATACGGGACCCGTTCCATCAACGAGGTGGGCGGAATGCTGGGAACCGTCCCGCGCAACGCCGTCCTCTGGCTGATCGGCCTGATGCTGATCGGCGGCACGCCGCCTTCGCCCCTGTTCGTGACGGAGTTCCTGCTGGTCAGTTCGGCTCCCCTCTGGCTCGGCGTGATGGTGCTCGTCCTGCTTTTCGCGGTCTTCTGCGGCATGGTTTCCGGCTTCCTGAAAATGGCGATGGGTAAGGGCGGCGTCCTGAAGACGACGGATTTTTCCGCCCGGCAGGCGGAGCGTCTCTGGTTCATTCCCGCCCTGCTTCTGCTGACCGCCGTTCTGGCCGGTTCCTATCTTCTTTTCTCGTATGAACTGATGAACTTCTGGATGAAATCATGAAACTTTTTCTGGAACTGAAAAATGCTTCAAGCGCGCCTCTGGCGGAACTGCCCTGTCATCTCTTTTCCGATTTCAGGGATTTTCTGCTGAGCCGGGTGAACAAGGGATTCCGGGTCCTTTCCTTCTTCGGCGTTCCCTGGAAGCCCCCGGAGGAATTCCTTCTGGTCGCGGTCCTTGCCGATCCGGAAAAAGCTGTGCTGCATCTGACCTCCTCCCGTGTGAGCGGACGTTTCGAGTCCCTGACCAAGGACTGTCCGCAGTTCCACTGGTTCGAGCGGGAGATCGCGGAACAATACGGACTGCTCCCGGCCGGTCATCCGTGGCTTAAGCCGATCCGTTTCCACCGTCCCCTCTGCGGCTCGTCCGATGCGTGGAACCGCAAGAGCGGCGAAGCGATTCTGCCCGGTGTCCCGGAGGGGTTCCGCATGGAGGGCGAAGCCGTTCATGAAGTGGCGGTCGGCCCGGTTCACGCGGGCGTGATCGAACCCGGACATTTCCGTTTCCAGTGCATGGGCGAGGATGTCTATTTCCTTGAAATTTCTCTGGGTTACCAATATCGCGGAATCGAAAAGGCGCTGATCGGAGGCCCAAACGCGCGCACGATTCACTACATGGAAACGGCCTCGGGCGATTCCTCGATCGCCTCCGCGACCGCGTACTGTTCGATTCTGGAAGCGCTTGATCCGAGGTTCGCCGTATCGGAACGGACCCATCTTCTCCGGGGCGTGGCTCTGGAACTCGAGCGGATGGCGAACCACATCGGCGACCTTGGCGCGCTGGCCGGGGATGTCGCCTACCTGCCGACTCAGTCCTTCTGCGGACGGATTCGCGGCGATTACCTGAATATGACCGCGCTTCTCTGCGGCAACCGGTTCGGACGCGGTTTCGTGGTCCCCGGCTCCACCTCCTTCGACATGGATCAGGAACGGATCGGGGAACTCCTGAAACGGCTGGGTAAAAACGGTTCGGAATTGGAAAACGCCCTCGAACTGATGTTCGATGAACCCTCCGTGCTGGACCGTCTGGAAAACACCGGACATGTGGCTCCGGAGGTTGCCCGCGAGATCGGTCTGGTCGGGGTGGCTGCCCGCGCCTGCGGGATCGAAGCGGATGCGCGCAAGTTCTTCCCGTGGGGCGCCTACCACCGTCATTTTCCCGAGGTTGCGACCGCGGAAAGCGGCGACGCCTTCGGCCGGGCGCTGGTCCGGCGCAAGGAAATCAAGGACTCGGACGCCCTGATCCGGGACATGCTGGAATCCCTCTCCCGGCTGGAACCGGAATCCGCCGCCGATGTCGCGAAGAAACCTGTTTGCGCGCCCGACTCCATCGCGGTTTCCTTGGTCGAGGCCTGGCGCGGGGAGACCTGCCATACGGCGATCACCGGTCCGGACGGCCGTTTCCTCCGTTATAAAATCGTCGATCCCTCGTTCCATAACTGGTTCGGTCTGGCCGTCGCCCTCCGCGGGGAACAGATTTCCAACTTCCCCATCTGCAACAAAAGTTTCAACCTGTCCTATTGCGGACACGATTTGTAAGGAGGCGGCGTCATGTTCAAAGCGTTGAAAGCCCGGTTCATTCAGGGATACCGCACGGGAAAGTTCCCGACCCACGCCCCTCCCGTGCTTCCGGACCGTTTCCGGGGATTGCCCCGGCTCCACCCGGAAAAGTGTTCCGGCTCCTGCGGCGCTCCCTGCGGAGACGTCTGTCCGTCCGGTGCGCTCTATCTGGAGGACGGCAAGCCCGTGCTGGATCTCGGCAAATGCATCTTCTGCGGCAAATGCGCCAAAGCCTGCGGCGACGGAGTCGTGGAGTTCACGGATTCCTACCGCATGGGCGCGATGAAACGCGAAACGCTTCTGCTTCGCGGACAGGAGTTTCCGCTGGAGGTTCAGGAGAACCCCGACATCAAACGGCTATTCGGGAATTCCCTCAAGATACGTCAGGTTTCCGCGGGCGGCTGCGGCGCTTGCGAACTCGATTTCAACGTGCTCAATACGTTGGCGTGGGACATGGGGCGTTTCGGAATTCAGGCGGTGGCGTCGCCGCGTCATGCGGACTGTCTGCTCGTGACCGGACCGGTTTCGGAACACATGCTTCTCGCGCTGGAAAAAACCTACGCGGCCATGCCGAAGCCTTCCATGGTGATCGCCTGCGGAGCCTGCGCCGTTTCGGGCGGGCTTTATGCTTCGAATCCTGAAACGCGCGGCGGTCTGGAAAATATTCTCAAGGTCGACCTGTATGTCCCCGGATGTCCGCCGCATCCCGCGACTCTTCTGGAGGCGATGCTGCGCCTGATGGGGCGGAAGACCCGCGCATGAAATCCGAGGATGGTAAATCAAAGGAGCTCCTCGGGAAGGTTCCCCTTCCTCTGCTGGAGTGGTATGACCGTTCCGCCCGGACCCTTCCGTGGCGTCTGACGGAAAGCGATCCCTACAAGACTCTGGTTTCCGAGATCATGCTCCAGCAGACGCGCGTCGAGACGGTCAAGCCCTACTTCGAGCGCTTCATTGCGGAACTGCCCGACGTCGCCGCGCTGGCGAATGTCCCGGAAGACCGCCTGCTGAAGCTGTGGGAAGGTCTCGGCTATTATTCCCGCGCAAGAAATCTTCAGAAGGCCGCAAGGAAAGTGATGGAAGAGTTCGGCGGGAAAATTCCTTCCGGCCGCGAGGAACTGCTGTCGCTGCCGGGCATCGGGGAATACACCGCGGGCGCGATCGGATCGATCGCCTTCGGATTGCCGACTCCCGCCGTGGACGGAAACGTTCTCCGGGTCTGTTCCCGTCTGCTGGATTGCCATGAGGATATTGCCGACGTTTCGTTCCGGGACCATGTTGCCTCCGCGCTGAAGGCGGCCTATCCGTCCGGGCGGTGCGGCGACTTCACCCAGAGCCTGATGGAGCTGGGCGCGCTGGTTTGTTTGCCGGGCGCCGCCCTGCGGTGCGACGTCTGTCCGCTGTCCGCGCTCTGCCGGGGCAGGGAGCTGGGGACGGCTCCGGATCTGCCTGTGAAAAAACAGAAGGCCGCTCGGAAGATCGAGGAACGGACTTTGCTTTTCCTGATTTCCCCGAATGGGCGAATCTCGCTGGTCAAGCGTCCCGGCAAGGGCGTTCTGGCCGGGATGTGGGAGTATCCGGCCGCGCCGGGCTTCCTGAAGGAAGAGGAGCTCGGGGGGCTCCTGAAAGAATGGGGCGTTGACGCGTCATCGGTCCGGAACGCCGGACAGGGCAAGCATATTTTCACCCATCTGGAATGGCACATGAACGCGTGGCTGGTTGCCTGCCGGAACGAGTCCGCGCGCTTTACCTGGGTCACGGGACGGCAATTGAGCGAGGAATATTCCATTCCGTCCGCCTTCAAGATGTTCACGCGTTTTCTTCAGGGCAAACTCTGAGGACGGTTCAGGGAGTAGCGGCGGTCTGTCCGGCCAGATTGGCGATCAGCGGCATGATTTCCTTGGAGATCAGGAAGGCATGTCCGTTGCAGTAGCGGCTTTCGTAGTCGAAACGGGACTGAAGCGCCTGAAGCCTTTGTTTTTTCCGTTCCGGTGTTTCACCCGGAACATCGATGACCGACTCCGGCTTGAATACGACTTCCAGCGAAGCGATGTCCTGCTTTTCTCCGCCGTCGGCCATGTGCAGCGTGTAACGGAAGCCGTCCGAACAGACGATCCGCAGACGCAGCGTATAACGGATGCGGACGGACGGTTCCATGCAGAAGTCCGAACTGAACGGTTTCATCAGTTTTTCCGCCAGCGTGGAAAGAAGCCGGTTGTCGATTTTCTTTTCCAGCGGAAACCCGAATTCGAAGGGCTGGTTCGTTTTGCCGCGTGCGACTGACCAGAGAATCGAGGTCTTGCCGTCTTTTTCCGCGGAAGCGGTGATCTGAAGGGCGCCGCGAAGGTCTCCCAGACGGAGAGGCTCCACCCAAGCGCCGGGCACCGGATGGCAGTTCTCGAAGACTTTCGGGATCAGATAGGCATTTTTCCCGATCCTCACGTAGCGCCCTTCGGCGTTCTGGGCGGGAGGCAGTCCGGGCTCCGGACGCACGAAATGCCCCTTGCCGAGAAGGAGATTGAATAGTTCGCGTCCGGAAGCGTTCCGCAGGACGACCCGCACACCCGGAATCTGCTTCGGATCGCTGTCGGTCAGATGCAGTTCCGCGAGGATTTCATCGGTGCACGGCTGGAGGACTTTCACCGGATACAGCGAGGACAGGGAATTCAGCAGTTCGGTGATTTTCGGAACCGAGGCGGGACGTCCGCCGCGTTCCTCGATCTGCCACCGGCCGTCCTTCATGACAAGATTCGTATGGATGTCCCGCCACGAAACGGTGATGTTCGCCACGTCCTCCGGCTTGAACGACGGAATGCTTCCCCGGATGTTCCGGGCGGAGTAACGTCGGGACGCCATGTTGCCGTATGTGAGCGCCGCGGCCGCCAGAAGCGTGAGCGCAAGGAAAAAGACCGCGGTAAGGATGGACGACTGTTTTCTTGTCATGAACGTTTCCTCCATTTCGAGAAACGCGCGAAGGCCCAGAGGATGCCCGTCAGCGCGACCAGGAGCGGCACGAAGACCATGTTGACGATCCGCAGAATCGTGTCGATCCGGTTCATGTCGGCACGCAGTTTCAGGCGCACTTCCTTGAGCTCGCGTTTGATCTGGGACAGCTTGAAGGAATAGTCGCGGAGCTGGGCCCGTTGTTCGGGAGTGAGTTCCACGGTTCCGGAAGCGGAGGTCTTGACCTCGTTCCGGATCATCTTGACTTTCTGTTCGGAAAGCCTCAGGTCACGCTCGAGGTCCTGAATCCTGTTTTTGTAGGTCAGTTCGGCGTGGGCGCGGATTTCGTTGTATTTGGTGAGCGGACGGCTCATCGGGTTGCGTCCGCTGATTTTGGCGAGGGAGTTGTCCGTGCGGGAAAGCTGTTCCATGATGTTCTGGAGGAGCGCGGCGTTGTCGTTCAGGCGGACCAGCGTCTTCTGTCCGTAGGCGTCGCTTGTCGTGCGGACGCAGAGGTCGTTGAACAGCATGTCGCTGTCGCCGAAGAGGAAGACGACGCCGTTGCCGGAGGAGCTTGCCAGATGCGGCTTGCCCGTCACCAGCGGAGCTCCCTTCGGATAGGCGCCCGGGAACTTCCCGGAGAGCCGCAGCGCCAGCGGGATCGACTTGCCCGACGGCTTGAAGTTCCGCAGGACCAGCTCGGGCCGTTCGGAGATGTAGGCGCTCACCAGCTGGGAACTGGGCGAGGTGGCGAGAAGGACTTCCGCCTTGAGTCCGGGCGGCGGGGTGATTTCGAGCGGAGCCGTGAACCACATGGCCAGCGACTGAAGCATGGACGTCAGCGGCGTCTTACGGGAAATGGCGTCGCCGTTGAGTTCCATCGCGGAGGGATTGGAGACCATGCGGTCCGGGAGCATGCGCCGGTGCGCGTAGACCAGATCGGCGACGATGATGTCGGGATTCCAGGAAATGCCCCATGCATCGGTCAGCGGCTTCAGGGACGACGATATTTTTTCCGACATGGAGAAGTCCTGCTTCATTTTGATCATGGCGTAGAACGAGCGAGGATCGAGGAAGACCGCCATCTTGCCGCCCCGCATCAGATACTGGTCCAGCGCATACAGTCCGCGTTCGGTGATTCCGGCGGGATGGATCACCAGCAGGGCCGAGAGGTCCGCCGGGATTTCCGCCGCATCGAGCGGGACCCGGACCAGATCGTAGTCCGCCGCCAGTTCGGAGATCACATACCAGGAGTGTTCGAACACCTTCGGCTTGTCCGCGTCGAAATGCTGGAGCCCGGAGGCGACCGGCGTTCCCATCACATTGAAGGCGCTCATGACGCCGATTTTCGGGCGTTCCCGGCTGGTCGTATTCAGAATCGTCCGGATGATGTCATATTCCAGCAGCCGCTCCCCCTGAAGCGAGAGGAACGGAATCGCGAGGCACTTGTCCCCGGAGGAAACGGACAGTCCCATATAGACGCGGTCGCCGGTGTTGATGCTGACCGGCGTGATCCCTTCCAGATATGCTGCCTGCTCGTCTTCGGAATCGGGTTCTGGGTCCAGCACCTGAAGAGTCAGCTTGCCGTGCGAAGCCTCGCACAGGGAACGCAGCAGCCATTGAATCCGTTCCGCATAGTGTTTGAATCCGGCCGGCATCTGGGAACTGGAGGTCGAGGCGTAGAAACGGATCACCGCCGGAGTCTTGAGTTTTGCCGCGAATGCCCTCGTTTCCGGGGAGAGCGAATACGCGCTGTCCGTGCTCATGTCCGCCTTGAACTGGAAGGCGGAACCTCCCAGATTCAAGCAGACCAGCGCATACAGCGCCAGCAGGATTCCCCCGAGGAGCGAACGGATCGCGCGCCGCGTGGAACGTTCGGCGAGAGCGCCCGGCGCAAAGAGGTTTCCCGTTCCGGCCGCGGCGAAGGCCAGCGAACGCTCCGCCAGATACAGAAAGAAAAGAGTGGTGCTGAAGAAATACACCAGATCGGAGGAGTCGATGAACCCCCGCTGGAAAGACTGATAATGCGGAAGGAACGCCATGTAGGCAAGCACATTGACGAGGGTGTCCGGCAGATACAGGCTTGCGGCCTCCAGCACTTCCGGCGCGCCCGCGGTCATGAACACGGTGCAGATCACGAGCGACAGCAGGAAGCTGGCGGTCTGGCTGTGGGTCAGCGAGGAGCAGAAGCAGGAGACCGCCAGACAGATGCCCCCGAGCAGGAAGGCCCCGGCGTATCCGCAGAAGATCGCCCCCGCGTCGGGCTGTCCCAGATACAGCGCGGTCAGCGGAATCGAAGCGGTCAGCAGCAGCGCGATGCCCAGCTGGGTCAGACCCGCCAGGAATTTGCCCGCCACCAGTTCCCGGAGCGTGGCCGGGAACGAAAGGGACAGTTCGAACGTGCCGGTCCGCCGCTCCTCCGCCCAGAGCGGCATTCCCAGCGACGGGACGATGAACAGGAACAGCCATGGAAGCCAGCGGAAGAAAGGTTCCAGATCCGCCTGTCCGTAGGAGAACAGCCCGCTGACGATGAACGAGAGGAACGCCGCCAGTTCCAGAAAGATGACCAGAAACACCCAGGCGGCGGGAGACGCCGCGGCGGAAAAGAACTCTTTGCGCCAGACGGCGCAGACGACCCGGGAGGAACGCTTCATTGCAACGCCTCCCCTGCCAGTTTCGAAAACGATTCTTCCAGAGAGCCCCCTGATACGGCGCGGAATTCCGCTACGCCGCCGTCGAAGACCTTGCGTCCGGCGGAAATCGTGAGGACCCGGTCGCAGACCGCGTCCACTTCTTCGAGAATGTGGGTGGATACGATGATTGCGCAGCGCTCCCGCATGGTCCTGATGAGCGTCCGGATTTCGCGTTTCTGGTTCGGATCGAGTCCGTCGGTGGGTTCGTCCAGCACCAGAATGCCGGGTTCATGCAGAATGGACTGTGCCAGACAGGTCCTGCGGCGGTATCCTTTGGAAAGAGCCTCGATCTCCTCATCCGCCACCGCGCGGAGCGAACAGCTTTCCATGACCCTGTCCATGGCCATCGCCCGATTCTTTCCTCCCATTCCGCGCATGGCGGCGCAGTAGTGAAGAAAGGAACGGACCGTCATGCCGCCGTAAAGAGGGGCGTTTTCAGGGAGATATCCGATCTGCTGTTTGGCGCGGACGGGGTCCTGCAGAAGTTCCATGTCATTGATGAACACGCGTCCGGAGGAGGGGGGCATGATGCCGCAGAGCATCCGCATGGTGGTGGTCTTTCCGGCGCCGTTGGGGCCGATGAAGCCGAGAACACAGTTGTGTTCCAGCGTGAAACTCAGATCGGAAACCGATTCCTTGTTCCCATAGCGCTTGACCAGGTGATCGGCGGAAATTTTCATGTCAACTCCCTGAAATCCGGCGTAACGCCGGACAATCCGTTATCCGTAAAAAGCAAGACGTGCGGGCGGCGGAAAGATGTCGCGTTCAGCGGGAATCCTTCGCCAGTTCGCGTTCATTGAAGAAGGCCAGGGCCCAGAAGGTCCAGAAGCCGATGTAGAACAATACATAGAGGAAAGCCCAGAACAGATAGATGCCGGGAATCTGCTGCCGTGCGGCGATCGCGTCCGCCATCCAGAAATACTGCCAGTTCGGAAGAAGGGTCCGGACGAACGAGGAGGCGAATCCGTTTCCAAGCCACTGGATCGCGAAATATTTGGAGATCAGGCCGATCAGGAAGATGACCGAACAGATCGTCAGATTGGAGACGAGCTCGATCCGGGTCGCCAGCGCGGATGCGATGGTTCCCATGGTCCACGCCGCGGGGAAGAGAAGCAGCAGGGCGGGCAGAAGATGGCGCACATCGATGAACTCTTCCGGATCGATCGCCTCTCCGGAATGGAACGTCGAAACCCGCAGGAAATAGAACAGGGCCGCGATGAGCGGGATCAGGACCAGCATCGCAATGATCGAATTGGAGGTGAAGGATTCCTGTTTGAAATAGTTGCGCAGACCGCCGTAGATGGAGGAGACGGCCAGCGCGGAATAATAGACCGCCATCAGCGTGTATTCAAGACGGAACTGGTCTTTCGCGATCAGCACGGAAATCATGGACGCGCAGTTCAACAGGAACAGGAATACCGTGATGGCCGCCAGAACGCCGAGAATCTTCGAAAGCACGAAAGCCAGACGCGTCACGGGCTTGGAAAGCAGGAGAAGCACCGTTCCGTTCTTCATTTCGCGGCTGATCGTGTGCGCGGAGGAGACGACCGCCACCACAAGGCTGAACACCAGGGAAATCGCCATGGAGCTGTCCACCA
>CAYWZD010000106.1:0-10353 GCA_964462755.1 uncultured Victivallales bacterium
GTTCAGGCCGTTTCGCGGTTCCCCGGAAATTTCCCCGGCGAATTCCGTCCAGACGGCGGGAACATTCTTATAGGCCGCCGCCGCATAAGCATGGGTGTCCCCGGAGGCATGCTCCCGGACGGCGGTTCCCGCCGGATACGCCTTTTTCAGCGGAGCCGCCAGCGATACAACGTTTCTTTCGATCTTTTTGATCAGAGATACCTCCCGGTTCGGGAGATCGCCCGAATCCTCTTTCGCATTGAAAGCGGTGTAGTGCTGCGGAAGGTTCTTCCAACCCTGTCCGTTTTCGAGCGTGAGAGTCACGTCTCCTTTCTTTGCGGGAGCCGCCAGTTTCGTGAACGTTCCCGCAACCGGGTTGACTTCGAACGGAAGGATTGGAAGTCCTTTCGAATCATAGCAGACCAGCCCGAAACAGAGCCAGCCTTTTTCAGCGGAGGAAGCTTTGAATCTGCCGGACAGACGGTAAGTTTTCGAGGGATCAAGTTTGATCCGCGGACCTGAAAAGCGTGCGCCTTTTCCTTCGATGATTTTCCCTTCCGGAGTATCGATGAGTTTGCCGCCATACCATTTGTTTTCTTTGTAAAGATTCCGGATCACCCGGAACGAACCGTCGAAAACCTTGAGGGAGAATTTCTGTTCCGGCGACTTCACCGGCATGGGAACGGAAACCAGCTGATTGTCCCAGTTGCCGTTCATCTTGATGTCGGTTTCGATCGTGACCAGAATATCGCTGCCCGCGTATTCGCCGACCGGGATGATCCAGCGGCGGACAAGGTCGTCCGGTTTGAATTTGGCCGCTTTCGGGTCGCCCTTGGCCGCCGGAACGGGGATGAGGGAATCAAAGGAGGCGACTTCCTTGCCGTTCACGAGAACGCGGAGGATCGTGCCGTCGTGTCCGTGCCACGGATATTGGGTCTGGAGGTTCCGGAAAAAGATGGAAAGGGCGTCTTCTCTGGTGTTCACCTTGACCGGGAAATGTCTGGCTCCGTTATTCTGCCGGAAAAATTCGACAGTGCGGAAACGTTCGGCAACCACGCCCGTAGAAGCGACCGGCGTTCCGTAGGGACGCGGGGCGGGCGCTTTGAACGCGGTCAGGCGAAGCGGCAGGGTTCCTTCGATCTTCGCCGGATCGGCCTTGCGGTCGTTCACATAAAAATCGGTGAGTCCTGCGTCATGGGCGAGCGCAAAGGAAACTTTATCGGGGCCTCCGGGAAGCGCCGCCAGTTCGAGCAGCACGCCGTCCGGCGTTTCGATATATTTTTTTGCGAAAACCTTGTCGGGAAGCGTGGCGATGCGGATGCGAGCCTCGGGAGGATTCTGGTCTTTGCGGAAGAGAGCGTAATTCTTTTCGGGATCGAGCCCGAAAACGCTCTTATCGTTCTGGAGCGGCCAGGAGGGAAGCCGGAGTTCGGTTTCGACCTTGTTCGCCCCGAAAACGCGTCCGTAAAGAGCCTTTCCCTTCGGATCGAGGAGACGCTGATACCCATCCGAGTCGAGATAGGAATAGACGCCGTCCCTGCCGCGGTACATGCACCGGACGCTCTCCGGATAGTCCCCTTCCGGGAAATACGGGAACAGGTCTTTTTCGATGAACACTTTAGAGCGTTCCAGAAGATGTCTCTGGAAGGTCCAGTTTTTCGACATGACGTCGGGAGAGGTCAACGCGGACTGTCCGGCGAAACCGAGGCCGCCCGTCGCGTCCGAGACCGCGGCGCAGGTGTGGGCAAGCAGGGGACGGTCCGTCATGTTGCTGCTGACCCACTGGCGGTATCCGAAAAGATAGGCATTGACCGGAAGCTGGTGGGAAATGCGGTACTGCTTGAAGCCGTCATAGCCCCAGTGTCCGGCATAATTGAGCGCGAATTTCGTAGCGAAAGCGATTCCGGACGGTCCGTATTCGGAAGACATCGGGACCTGCGGCTGAATCTTCTGGAGTTCGCGCATGGCCGCAATGGAGCCTTCCCCGGCGCTGAGTCCGTCCACGGTTCCGTTGCCGGAGTCGCCGACGCAGCCCGCGGTGTCCTCATAGTTCGCATCGGTCTTTGTGGTCGAGTTCCATTCCTTCATCATCCGGGCGTGATATTCACGCCATTTCTTCGAAAGGGGATCGCTGTAGAGGAGACGTCCCGCCGGAATATCCTTGAACTGGTTCTCGCCCGCGGCGGAATAGTCGACCGTTCCGATGAGCTTTTCATTGATGGCCGCGGAGGTGTCCGCCACGGACCCTCCCTTGTAATATCCGATGGAATTTTTGCGGGTGAGAACGAAGTCGGAGAGCTTGTCGCGCTGCCAGACGGGCGACTGGTAGTTGGCGCAGTAGGTATTTACGTATGCCATAGCCTTGAAGCCGAATTTGTGCAGTCGCGCCACTCCTTCGACATATCCTTTGCGCGGGGTCCAGTCCGGCAGTTCCGTGTCGAAAGCGGGCGCGCGGGCATTCCAGATTTGGAACATGACACGGGAGGGGTCGACGCCCTTTGCGGCCGTTGCCAGCGCTTTGTCGTCCGGAACGGCCATGTAAATATCGACGATTGCCTTGATGTCATCCGCCCATTTCACACTGTCGCGGATGGCAAGTTCCTTCCTGAAACAATTGCGGTACCAGTTCCGGTACGGCGTTGCGGCGGTCTTCCATCCGCCTTGAAAAACATCCATCTTCAGTTCAGGGGAAAGGAATTCCGCATTGTTTTCAAACGGCATCAGCGCCAGATTTTCCATGGCGATCGAAACGGATTTGCCGCTCCGCCGGAAAAAAAGGTAAAACGGACGGATGGTCGGGTCTTCCATCCACAGGGCGAACGAACAGTCTTTCTTCTGGAGGATCATCAGGGGAACCTCGGCAAAGGGGGCTCCGCCGAAAGGCATCAGCCCCGGAGTTCCTTTTCCGTCATATTCCATTCCGCCGAAGTTCGCGAAAATGAACTTGACGTCATTGGGAATGTTGGTCAGGGCGAAAGGAATGCCGAACAGGTTTTTCGACGGATTCACTCCGGCAGAGCGGACGGTCAGCGAGCCGTCCGGGGCTTCGCCGAATTCGAACCGGAGTTCCGCATCTTTCAATGTCTTCGAACCGTTGGAAAGCCCTTTCCATACGGCAATGACTTTCCCGCCGTTTTTCCAGACGGAGAATTTCGATTCGGAGGTTGGCCTGAAGTAATTCAAAAGAGGCGTGTCGAGCTTGAGGTGCTGGTTCAGGGTCGGTTCTCCCCAGGGCATGTGAACTTTCCGGAGATTCGGAGTGTCGGTCAGAATGCCGAGACCGCTCGGGATGCCTGGATCGGAGAGGCCCGGATCACTCCAGACGGTACCCCGCGAGAGGTCGCGAAGTTCGACGATGATTCCGTCACGCATTGCTGCGGCAAGACGTTTCGTCCGTACGGTGAACTCGTTTTTGCCGACATTCAACTCCAGCGCGGAGAGAGAGAAGACAAGAGAGGCAAGGATACAGGAAAGATAGAGCTTCATGAAGAATTTCCTTGTTTTTTAGTATTTTCCGGTGTCGGTGCTGTTGAAAAAACCCTTCGGGCGTTTTGGAATCCGGATATCTCCGGCATGTCCGTCGAAATACAGGACATTGGCGAAATGGCTGTGGTTGACGCCCATGCTCAAGGCCTGGGCATAATAGGTGCTCGACGTATTGTTCCAGCGCCAGGATTCGACGACACAACGGCAGTTCACATCGTACATGCCGTCCATGGTGTAGAAGGTGGAGGAGGGAAGCGAAAGGGATGCGTCGGTGCTTTTGAGCGCATTCCCGACATTGCTCGAGTCGCCGAGCATGATGCTTGTGTTGGCTCCGTAATGATATGTGCTGGTCACGCTCAGATAGCAGTGGGTGCGCTTGACGGTCGGATTGGTGGCGTCCAGCGATGGTCTTTCTTCGGCCGGACACGACATGATGCGCGGAGAATAAGCGGCGATGTCGCCGGAATTTTCCTTGGGAAACACCGGATGTTTGTTGAAATAGCCGCCCGAGTAAAGAAGGAGTCCCCATGCGGATGTTCCCCTGACCCACGGGACGATGAATTCCCTGTTATCCTGGGTATACGCGTTGAGCACCAGAAACATCTGTTTGAGATTATTTGTGCACGAGATCTTGTAGGCGGTTTTGCGGGCGCGATTCAAAGCCGGGAGCAGCATTCCTGCCAGAATTGCTATAATGGCAATCACAACCAGCAGTTCGATCAATGTGAATGTTCTTCTCTTCATTTTGTTTTTCCTCCATTCCAGTCGTTTCAGATTCAAGAATTGTCTTTTTCCATATATTGAGGGAAACTCTCCGCAAAAAGCTGATTGGATCTGGCAACAGCTTCCTCCGTTCCGATCCGGCCGTCAAGAAGCCTTTGCACGAACGGGTTGTGTGAAAAACGACCGTTCCAGAAGGTGTTGAGGATTTTTGCGGAAATAAAAGAATAGCTCTTGAGGCACCTGTCGATGTCCGGGTTTTCGGGGAAAAAGGAAGTCAGTTCGCCGGTCGCCGATTTCCGGAACGGTGCGACGCCTGTAAGTCGCGCCAGACGTCTCTGTTCTTTTTCCGAGCACAAGTGGCGGCAGAAATCGAGAGCGACGGAGGAGCGGGTGACAGCGGAAGGAATTCCCAGCGCGAAGATTCCGACGGGAAGCGACAGTTCTTTTTTTCTTTCGGAAAGGAGGAAAACACGGGTTTTGAACCGGCAGCGTGCCGCGATACTCCGTGCCACGAATGGAAGCGGAATAGGGAGATGGACCACCTTCCCGGCCACAAAGGCTTCGATCAATTCCATCGGGAAGCGGAGAAATGGGTCGTTGATCTGGTAAAACAAGGCATTCTCCCCGCGCGGGAGAAGTTCTTTCACGACATCGAAGAAGTCTTTGGCGAAGTTCTTCATGTTCTCAGGAGTGTATTTCCGGGGATGTCCGGCGGAAAATGTCAATCCGCAGAAATGACTGGATAATTTAATCTCCTCCGGCAGTTTCGAGGCGGTCCGGGCGAACTGGACAAAGGGGCCGCCGTGGATGAACTCCTCCGTAGGGAGATCATACTTTTCCATGAGTTCGGCGTTCAGAAGGCTCGTCCAGAGCGTATGATACAGCGGGAGCGCATGGGGAAATACCGAGTCGCCGGACTCAAAAAAATTTGTTTGGAATAGGCGTGAATCGAAAAAATCGTCCGGGAAGACTGCGAGTTCGCCGCGTTCTTCTTCGAGCGTCTGGGCCACCGGACAGAGGAGCTGGTAGAGATCAGGTTTTTCGGTCCGGATGAATTGACGGTAGGAGGCGGGGTCCGGGGCGTCGGGAATAATGTAACGGACGCGGACGGACGGATGGGAGAGTTCAAAGGCTTCGCGCGTTTCATTCCAGAACCGCTGTTGTTCCGGCATGGTTTCGTAGTGGACAAAACGCAGTTCGGTTGTGTATGGAGGGGCGTAGTTGGCTGCCAGCGCCTGGAGCTGGAGCGGATGGGCTTCGAACAAGCCATCGGAGTGTACCGGTACATTCCCTGCATGGCATACAAGGGTCCGGCGCTTGTTTCTTTTGAGTTTCCCGGAGGAGATGTAGGGTTCCAGCGCGCGACGGATGGTGTTTCGGTGCACTTTCAGGTGTTCGGAAAGGGAACGTTCCGAAGGAAATTCCGCTTTATCAGGCAGTTCCGCAATCAGCTTGCCTGCCCCGATGGAAAGGATTTCGCACAAGGTGCGTCCGTCTCCGGGGTCCAGTTCGGAGAAAAAGCGTCGGATGATTTCTTCCATTGACATGATTGATTCCGAGTGTACCAGTTGTTCCGTTTAATATACAATATATACCATTCTGCTGGTGCTGTCAAGGGGGGTGATTAAAAATAATGACGTTTTTTTTCAGGAGTTCCTGACTCTTCTGTATTTCTGAAAAGAGTCTCATGCAATACTCCCAGTATTGTCGCGGTCCAGCCGCGAAGGCTGGTCGTGCAAAGCACGAAATCCCCGCCCGGAGCGGTTCCACCCGCTCAAGGACGAGAATTTGCCGGAACGGCAAGTTCGAGAGCTCCGGGCGTTCCCGGAAGACAACCTCACGGGAGCGGCGGCTCTCGCTCCTTCGGAGCTCGTCCGTCAGCGGAGGACCCGCCGCCGCAAAGGCAAAGAGCATGAGGGCTCCTTGCCCTCAAACTCCCCGGCAGGTGAAAATCACCTGCACCCCGGCAACCTTGTTTGCCGTCCTGGAAATTCCGACAAAAACGAAAGAACGGTTTGATTTTCCGTAAAAATGAAGCATATTTCCGTTTTGAAACAAGGGAAATAATCTGTATGTTTTTCAAATGGATATCCGTCATTCTTCTGTTGGTGTCGCTTTGTGCGTGCCGCGAGGACACAACCCCCGGAAACGCGCGTATCCTGTGCATTTCACCGGGAAAACGGATTTCCACGCTGGACCCGGCGCTGGCCGCGGATACCGCCAGCCAGTATATGGTCGGCGCTTTCTACGATACCCCCCTGCAGTATTCCTATATGGCGCGTCCCTACCGTCTGGAGCCTGCCATGCTGGAAGCCCTGCCGGAAATTTCGCCCGATATGCGCACGTTCCGCTGTCGTCTGAAAAAAGGACTCCTGTTCCAGAAATCCGAATGTTTTACCGACGACCGCGCACGGCAGGTGACCGCGCGTGACATGGTCTTTTCGATTCTGCGTCTCGCCGACGCCCGGATTCAGTCCACCGGCTACTGGCTGATCCGGGATAAAATCCGCGGGATCGAAAAATTCCGCAACTCGACCCGGAACGCGCCGCGCGGAAGTTTTGTGCCATACGACCAAGGCTGCGAAGGTCTCCGCGTTCTGGGCGAGCTCACTTTTGAAATCGAACTGGAGCAACCGGACCCCCGGTTCGTTTTTGCGCTCGCCATGCCGTATTTCGGGGCGGTTTCCCGCAGGGCGGTGGAAACGTACGGGGAGAAATTTGCCGACAGGCCCGCGGGAAGCGGACCGTTCATCCTGACCCGCTGGGACAAGGATTACGTGATTAAAATGAAGCGCAACGGTGAATTCCGGGAGGAATATTTTCCGGAGGCGCAAAATCCGGCGGACCGCACCCGGAAACTGCCGCTTCTGGATGGGGCTGTCTGCTATCTGGTGAAACAGCCGCTGGCGGCGTGGCTGATGTTCCTTCAGGGCGAACTGGATTACTGTGCGCTGGATGGCGAAAATTTCGATGCGCTCGTCAATGAAAACGGACAGCTTTCGCCTGCGCTGGTCCTGCGTGGAATCCGTTTATATTCTTCGCCGCAATTCGAGGTTAACTACATTGGTTTCCATTTTGCCGATCCTCGGATCGGTCCCAACCTCGCGCTCCGGCGCGCCATCTCGCTGGCCTTCGATAAGGAACTGCGCTCAAAAATCACCAACGGACGCCTCCTTCCGATCTACGGACCGCTTCCTCCGGGAACGGACGGGTATGTTTCCGGATTTCGGGGACCCTACGGAGTGAAAAATCTGGAATTGGCGCGAAAACTGATGACGGAGGCGGGTTATCCGGGCGGAATCGATCCGGAAACGGGAGAGAGTCTCGAAATCTCCTTTGACCAGGCGGGCAGCGATACGTTTTACCGTCAGACCGCCGAACTGCTGGCGACCGACCTCAAACAGATCGGGATCAAACTCCGTCCGGCGTTCAACAACCGGGCGCGCTTCTTCCAGAAACTGGCGCAGGGACAAGTCCAGATGTTCCGTCTTTCGTGGACTGGCGACTATCCCGATGCGGAAAACTTCTTCCAGCTCTTTTATTCAGGCAACGCGGAGGGCTGTAACCGTGTCTTCTACAAAGACCCGGAATTCGACGCGATGTATGAGAAAATACGGGTGATGCCGCCTTGTCCGGAACGCACGGCGCTCTATGAAAAAATGACGGAACACCTTGCGGAAAACTGTCCGTGGATCTTTGAAAGCCAGCCCGTCGCCTTCATTCTTACGCATCAATGGATGCAGAATTACCGTCCGCACGATTTCGGGTTCGGGCGCTGGAAATATCTTTCCGTGGATTCGGTCCTCCGGGAGAAAGCCAGAAAAGATTTTACGCCGCTCTCCATGAATGACCTGCGGAAATAGGATTTTTCATGATTCGGGACAAATATTCCGCGGCTTCCCTGCTGGGGACCTGAAACGTGAGGCTGGTCCCGGGCAACTCGGAACCTTGTTCCGACCCGAGGGCCTTTTTTCAGTTCGGCAGGGGACTGCCGAACCTACCTGCGCCGTAACGCTAGAAAGGTTCCGTTGAGCACAAAAGGAATACTTTTTTAGATGATTGACATTATGAAAAACATTTGACATGGCATAAATCGAGGTAGGTTCGTGACTCCGTCGCGAACTGAATTGCAGTTTGACAGGTTATTGCCGAACTCCGAACGGGCGGGTTAAATATTAATCAGCAAATATTGATAAGTTCATTCCTCCTCATTCGTATTCCAAAGCAACTGGTATCCGCGATAGATGTACGGCCATTGCTTCGGATCATGAACAAAACCTGCCCGAACAGGGTTATTGCACACATAGTCAAGTTTCAACTTTCGCTGGGGTTCACTACGGACGCGATGTTCGAAAAAATCTTTCTGAAATCGGATTTTCAAAGAAGTGGAGATATAATGTTTCCATGATGAAACAGATATTTTGATCTGGCGTTCATCCGGAAAACAGAACACTCCATGAATATGATCCGGCATCAGAAGAACAAAATAAGGATACCAACGTTTTTGTTTGTGATAATAGCGGATGGAGGCGATTAATTTTTCCGCAACTTCGGGAAAGCAAAGAGAATTCTGGAATCTTTCTTTGCAGCAGATCGTGAGAAAATATTGATATTCTGATTTTTGAACCCACGGAGGGGGTTCATGGGGCAGCTCGTGATGAGGGTAAAATGGGTCCATGTCTCAAGTTTGCCTTCCTGATTTGCTGTCCTGTGGTAGGTTCGCGATTCTGTCGCGAACTGAAAAGTTCTCCCCCCTCAGTTCGGCAGAGGACTGTCGAAACCTACCTGGCGCAATTTTCTGCTAATGATCCCCGCTTTTTTTATATAGTCTTACCTTTTCGCAGGAATGACTTCCAGCCAGTAGCCGTCGGGATCTTCGATGAAGTAGATGCCCATGGCTTCATTCTCATAGCAGATGCAATTCATCGCCTTGTGTTTTGCTTTCGCTCCCTCGTAGTCTTCCGTGGTGAAGGCGAGGTGGATTTCGTTGTCGCCCAGTTCATACGGAGTTTTGCGGTCGCGGAGCCAGGTGAGCTCCAGAAGGAACGGGGATTTGCCGTCGGAAAGGTAGACGATCAGAAAAGAGCCGTCTTTTGGCTGAATGCGGCGCGACTCCTTGAGGCCGAGCGCCTCATCGTAGAACTTCAGACTTTTTTCGAGGTCGAAAACGTTCAGGTTCTGGTGTGCGAATTTGAAGTGCATGATTCATTCCTTTCCTGAGGTTTTACTGGTGCCAGAAGTGATCTCCGCCGTTTTCAGCGTGCGTGCGGAGGACGCTCCGCCGGATTTTGCCGCTGAAACTCTTCGGAAGCGACTGGACGAACTCGATTTCACGGGGATATTTATAGGGAGCTGTCTGCTCCTTCGTGAAATGCTGAATGTCATGCAGCAGATTTTCCGAGGGCTCGTTTCCGGGCTTGAGGAGAATGTAGGCCTTGATGCGCGTTCCGCGGAGAGGGTCCGGCACGCCGATCACCGCCACTTCCTGAACCGCGGGATGGTGCATGATGACTTCCTCGACTTCCTGCGGACTGATGCGGTATCCGGAACTTTTGATGACGTCATCGCTGCGTCCGACGAACCAGAAGTAACCGTCTTTGTCGCGCCATGCCTTATCACCGGTATAGTAGAAGCCGTTGATGAAGCTGATGGCGTTTTCCTCGTCGCAATCGACGTAGTAGTCCAGCAATCCGACGGGACGGGATTTGAGGTCGATGGCGATCCTGCCGGTTTCGCCGTCGGGGAGCGGATTGCCGTCGTCGTCATGGATACAGATGTTCCAGCCGGGCGAGGCCACGCCCATGGCGCCTTCGCGGATGGTTCCCCCGATGAAGTTGCCGATCATGCAGACGGTTTCCGTCTGGCCGAAGCCCTCGCGGATCGTGAGTCCGGTGCCTTCCTGCCAAAGCCGGGCGGTCTTGTTGTGAAGTGGCTCTCCGGCGGAGGTGCAATGGCGGAGGTAGCGGAGGTCGAACATTTTCAGGTCATGGAGAACCATCATCCGGTAGACGGTGGGCGGCGCGCAGAAGGAGGTGATTTCGTATTTCTCGAGAACCGCAAGGAGTTCCTCGGCGTGGAACTTGGAACGGATATCGTAAATGAACAGGCAGGCGCCGGTGATCCATTGTCCGAAGTAGTTGCCCCAGAGGTTCTTGGCCCATCCGG
>CAYWZD010000107.1:0-10348 GCA_964462755.1 uncultured Victivallales bacterium
CTTACGCCTATTATAACAATGTCTATGTGCCCTATTACTCCGGGTGGTATTTCTACAGTGGACGCTGGTGCTGGGGCAGACCCGGACCGGCTCCCCGTCCGCCGCAATGGCGTCCCAATCCGGGACCGGCGCCTCATGGCGGCGGCGGTCCTCACGGCGGTGGCGGACACTGGAGATAATACTCCGTTCGGTCGGAACCGCGTTTCCCTCCAGCCGAAGAAAATGATTCCGGTACAAATGAAACCCCGGACCTTCAGAGACAATTGAAAGGTCCGGGGCTTTTTTTTTGGAATTCAGCCGATTTTAAAACGGTTTGTTCCACTTGTTCTTGAAGACGATTCTCGACATTTCAAGACGGGAGGTCGGTTCATGACGCGCTTTCTCGTAGCCAAGCGTAATGAGAGCCGCGGGCTGGACGAGGGCAGGAATTCCCAGAATTTTCCGGACCATTTTTCCCTTGAACCAGCCGATCCAGCAGACGGAAAGTCCCATCGATTCAAAAGCAAGGTTCAGGTGAGCGCCAGCAATTCCGAGATCGATCAGCTGGAACTGAATCCCGGAAAGGATCGGTGCAAGCCAGTGGGTGAGAGGTTTCGGCTCGGCGCAAAGGACAATGATGACAGGGGCATTCATGACCCATGACATGGAAATGCCGGGGAGAAGGCCTTCTTTGCAGAGCTTTTCACGGGTATCCTTGTCCCGGACGACAATAAAGCGCCAAGGCTGTTTATTGCATGACGACGGAGCAAGGCGGGCGGCTTCCAGAGCTTTCAGAATGTCCGCATCGGACACATCTTTTTCCGGATCATACGCCCGACAACTCTGGCGGTGCCGGATCAGGGTCATCAGTTCGTCATAGTTCATTGATCTCTCCTTGTTTTTGATAATGTCCGATGTGAAAAACCCGGTTTTGAAGCGAAGTTCAGAACCGGGTGAAACAAGAGAAGGGGCTTATTGGAAGGCCGGGACGGAAACCTTCATGGTTTCCTTCTCCTTGGCGATCTGGGCAGCGATCTCTTTCTGGAGTTCCTGCCCCTGGAGACCATTGCGGATTTCCTCCTTCACCTGGGCAAGCGGAATCGTGGAAGCGGCGGTCTTGCCGTCCAGCTTGATGATGTGGTATCCAAACTGAGTCTTGACCACACCGGAAAGATCGCCGGGCTTCGCGAGGGCAAACGCGGCCTTCTCAAATTCGGGAACCATCTGTCCGCGCTGGAATTCGCCGAGACTGCCTTTGTTCTTCTTGCTGTCGCAGGCGCTTTCCTTTTCAGCGAGCTTACCGAAATCGGCGCCCTGCTTCAACTGCACGAGAATCTTTTCAGCCTTGGCCTTGGCTTCGCTGTCGAGCTTGGCAAGGGCGGCGGCATCCGGCTTCACGGTGGCATTCGGGTCGGGCATGGTGGAAATCAGGATATGAGAAGCGGAAATGGTTTCAGGCTTCTTGAACTGGTCCGGATTTTCGCGATAGAACTTTTCGACGGCGGCATCCGTCACTTTGACTTTGGGCTTGACAACATCTTCCACCCATTTGTTGATGGCGTAGAATTTGAGGGAATTGGGGTCCTTGACCATGTCGTTCTTGATGTCGTCGATCTTCTTGTTCTGGACGGCAAGCTGTTTCTGGATCACGTCAAGCTGTTCCTTCGGGAGGGCCTTGAGTTTCTTGTCGAATTCGGCAAGGACCATTTCCTTGGAGGGCTTGATTCCGGCTTTCTCCGCGAGAGCAAGAAGGATTTCCGCTTCCACGAGAGCATCGATGATCTGCTTGGACTGCGCTTTCAGCATTTCAGGCTTGAGCTGGGCAAGATATTCGACGGGAACTTTGCCAAGCTGGGCGATGAAATCTTTTTTCGTGATCTTCTTGGAGCCGATGACCGCAACGGGATCAGGCAGGAAAACGAAAATTTCATCCAGCGTTTTCGGGGCGGCCTTGGCTGCCGGGGCTTTCGCCGCGGGTTTGGCCTTGGCGTCCTGTCCGACCATCTGGATGGAACCGGCGAAGGCGAATGCGGCGATAGCCGTAATAGCGGTCGCCCGGATGAGTGCTGTGTGTTTGATCATTTTGCTTATCCCTTTCTATGGATGTTGTTTTTTATTTCATATTTCTAAAGTCCGGAAACTTTCATTCGGTACAAAAGTTCATTGATTCCGGGGTCACCGGGGGCTTCGAGTGCATAGGCGGCGGTAAAAACGGAGGCGGAGCCGACATCGCCGGCTTTGAAAAGTGCAATGGCATCCTCCCGAACTCCAAAAAGCATACGGTCCCTCTCCAATTTGCGCAGACTATTCAGCATAGACACCTGATCCTGAAGAAAGTTCGTGACTTTCGGGGAAAAGCTGATTTCTTTGGAAAGTGCATTCAGGCGTACAATTATTTTTTCCAGTTCCTCGGGCTTCACCGTTGTCTTGGCCCGGCCGATCAGGGAGTTCACTTCAACGAGGACAAACAGGCGGTTTTTGGTCTCTGTCGTGAAAGCGGAAGAACCAAAGAGAGTTTCGTAACGCTGAATGGAGTTGAGAGCGGAGTCAAAATCCCCATTCTGAAGACGTTTGTTGACTTCCGTCGTCATGATGTTGAAACGGATCGTGTTTTCCAGATCCGCCAGAAACGTATTGGTGGGTTCCAGCACACGCATTTTCTGAACTTTCGCAAGGGCCGAATTGTATTCGCGCTTGCGGGACAGGTCATAAATTTCAAGAAGAAGTTCCGGCTGGGCCCGGGGAGGAGGCGGGACTTTTCGGTCCGAACATGACACCAGGAAAATGAAGAGGAACAGGACAGTCGCCGTGCGGCGCCCCCCCCTGGTCATGAGCCCGGTGATAAAAACATTCTTCATTCGGATCCTTGTGTTCATCCTCGTAAATTGTAAAAATACTACAAATAACTTAGCAGTCCAAATGCATTTTGCAACCGGGAAAAAGTTTTTCCACCCTCCAAATCTGTTTTTTTATCGCATGCACTCTTGAATTTGTCGATTTTCATGATACCTTAAATGACTTGACATATCTTGAAAACAAATCTCAAATTCAAGGAGAAAAAGAAAAAATGGGCAGACAGTATAACAAGGTTCAGAAAAGAGCGCGTCACAAACGGTATCTGGAAAGACAGAAAGCCAAATCACGGGCCGCCATGAAGCCCGCGAAAAAGAAATAAAACGCGAGGCGGGGATACCCCCGCCCTTTTTATTGTGAAAATGGATCGGTCCGGAACGAATCCGATTCTAAGCGGAAGGTTGAATCTATGGCTAAAATACATCCTACGGCAATCATCGACCCCTCTGCCCAGCTCGCCGATGACGCGGAAGTCGGCCCCTATTGCATCATCGAAGAGGACGTCGTCATCGGAGCGGGAACCCGCCTGATCGCTCAATGTCACATCGGAGCCCATACCACGCTGGGTTCAGGCAACACGGTCTACCCGTTTGCATCCCTGGGAACCGATCCCGAGGACTACAGCTACAAAAATGAGGTTTCCTATACCCGGATCGGCAACAACAACCGGTTCCGCGAGGGAGTCACCGTCAACCGGGGCACCATGCCCGGAAGCACCACGCTGATCGGCGACGGCTGTTTCATGATGGCCAACACGCATGTTTCGCACAATTGCACCATCGGCAATGCCGTGGTAATGGTTCCTTACAGCGGCGTCGCGGGTCATTGCACCGTCGGCAACAACTGCCTGATCTCCGGTCTCTCCGGAATGCACCAGTTCTGCCGCATGGGACGTCTGGCCGTCCTCAGCGGAGGCTCCCAGATTTCCATGGACCTGGCTCCTTTCATGATCGGCGACGGCCGCAACGGCGGCGTCCGCGGTTTCAACATCGTCGGAATGCGCCGGAACGGGTTCAAACCCGAAACCATCCGCGCCGTCAAGGATCTGTATGATATCTTCTTCCGGCATGGCCTGAATATGAAAAATGCGATTGAAAAAGCGGAAGCGGAAGTGGAAAAATTCCCGGAGGTCATTGAATTCCTCGACTTCATCAAAACGCCCTCCAAGCGCGGCATCCTGACAGGGGACCGCGGCGGAAGACGCGCCTGACAGGAAAGGCCCGCATGGATTCTCTCAAGGAAAAAACGACTTTCATTTCCGACATGGACGGAGTCCTCTACCACGGAAACAAACTGCTGCCCGGAACCAGGGAGTTCGTGAAGTGGCTGACGGATCATCAGAAGAATTATCTGTTCCTCACCAACTCCAGCGAGCGCACGCCGCGCGAACTGGCGGAAAAACTGCGTCGCCTCGGAGTCGAAGTGGACGCCTCCCATTTTTACACCAGCGCCCTCGCGACGGCGGACTTTCTTTCGCGCCAGAAGCCGGGCTGCTCGGCATTCGTCATCGGGGAGGCAGGACTCTACAATGCCCTGTATGAAAAAGGGATCACCATGAATGATTCCTCTCCGGACTATGTGATCGTGGGGGAAACCAGGACCTACAGCTTCGACCGGATCGAGAAAGCGGTCCAGCTCGTTTTCAAGGGGGCTCGGCTGATCGGGGCCAACCCGGACATGACCGGTCCGACCGAAAACGGCATCGTTCCGGCGACCGGCTCCCTGATTGCGCCCATCGAACTCACCACCGGCACCAAAGCCTATTTCGTGGGGAAACCGAACCCCCTGATGATGCGCAGGGCGGTCAAGCACCTGAATGCAATGTCCCGGGACACCGTCATCATCGGCGACCGCATGGATACGGACATCATTGCCGGAGTCGAAGCGGAGGTCGACACGATTCTGGTGCTCAGCGGAGTCACCGCGCTGAACGACTTACAGAAATTCGCCTATTGTCCGCGTTATGTCATGCGCGGATTGGATGAACTGGTGGAACATCTCACCACCCATTGAGGATTGAGGTTACACGTTATGCGATTTCGCTGTCCATTCTGCTTTTACGCGGTCACTGTGGACGATTCCGCACGGGGCTATAAGACGCTGTGTCCGAGCTGTTCCCGTGAACTGCTGGTGCCCATGTCGCGCTTTCAGGAAGGGTGCATCATCGGCGATTTCCTCATCAAATCCAAAATCGGGGAAGGCGCCATCGGTTCGGTGTATCTTGCCACCCAGCTTTCGCTCGAGCGTCAGGTGGCCCTGAAAATTCTCTCCCCCGAATACACCACGACGAAGGGAATCAAGGACTTCCTCAAGGAGGCCCGCGCCGCCGCCACGCTCAACCATATCAACCTCATCCAGTCCTACGCCATCGGAGAAGAAGACAACATCTGCTACATGGCCATGACTTATATCTCCGGCGGCAGCGTGAAGGACCGGCTCCACCGGGAAAAGAAACTGCCGGTCGACGAATCCCTCCACATCATCCAGCAGGCGGCGGAAGCGCTTCATTACGTCTGGCAGGAAAAGGGAATCGTCCACCGCGACGTGAAGCCGGACAACATTATGATCACCGGGGAAGGCATCGTCAAGTTGACCGACCTGGGACTCGCCATCAACACCACCGAATGGCGGGAAGACTCGGACATTTCCGGGAGCCCCTCCTATATGAGTCCGGAACTCTTTACCGGAGCCAAGCCCGACACCCGCTGCGACATCTATTCCCTCGGAGTCACGCTCTACCAGATGCTGAGCGGAAAACTGCCTTTTGAAGCCCGGTCCATCCGGAGCCTCGCCTATCAGCACATGGAAGAGGACGCTCCTTCGCTGGATCGCGTGGATTCCGAAATCCCGGCGTCCGTCGCCAGGCTCGTCAAAAAGATGTTGACCAAGGACCCGAACGAACGGTATCAGGATATGGACGAGCTCCTCCGGGACATCTGGAGCATCCGTCAGACCACCGCCCCCGACCGGACGCTGGTTCCGGACGTACATACCGTTTCCGTCCGGCGCCTGGACTACGACATCCAGAAAGAATCCATCCATGCGAGGTCGACCGTCCGCAAACTGGAAGATGAAATCCGGGAGCGCCGCAAGTTCGTCCGGATTCTCGTGCTGATGATCCCCATCGCCGTCATGCTGACGATCATCACCACCCTTTACTGGTATGGCAATACCCCTGTGGAAATCTCAGCGGAAAGCCGGCTCTCCCAGAAAATCGCCACATTCACCCGTTTCGCCAAGGACGATACCATTCCCATGAAAAACATCCGCGAGGAAGGCGATAAAATCATCAACGAATTCGGGAAACCGCATAACAAGACGCAGACACTCATGCTGGAAAGCATTCAGGCGCGAATCAATGCGGCGGCCCTTCGCCGGACGGAAATCGAAAACAGGAATCTCCTCAATGCCCTGCGCGCCGCACGTTCCGAAAACACAAAACTCCGTTCGGAACTGGAAATCCTTCAGCGGCAGCGGCATTCCGCCGAGGAATAGGGTCACGTTTCAAAAAAAGGTTAGTCTCCATGAAAAAAGCCGTATTTCTGATTTGCTCGAATGACCGGAAGGGGCTGCTTTCCGGAATTTCCACCTTTTTTTACCAGAAAGGGTTCAACATCCTTCACTGCCAGCAGTATACGGACAATTGCGAGAACCGCTACTTCATGCGGGTCTGTCTCGACATCACGGACATGCCGATCACCCGGAAGAATCTGGAAGACACCTTCACGGAGTTCGCATCCCCCCAGAATCTTCAGTTCAGCGTCCATTATTCCGACCGCCCGCAGAGAGTCGCCATTCTGGTCTCCCGTGCGTCGCACTGCCTTTACGATCTGCTGACTCACGCGCAGGATGAAAAAGACCTCCTCTGTGAAGTTCCGCTGATCATCAGCAACCATCCGGCTCTGGAGGATGTCGCCTCGAAATTCCGTGTCCCCTTCTACTGCTTCCCGATCGGAAAGGACAAGCGCGCGCAGGAACAGTCGATCATCGAACTGCTCCATCGCCATCACATCGATCTGGTGGTGCTCGCCCGCTACATGCAGATTCTCTCCGACGAATTCATCCGGGAGTTTCCCAGCCGCATTATCAACATCCATCACGCGTTCCTCCCGGCCTTCCAGGGCGGAAACCCGTATGAACGGGCTTGGGAACGGGGCGTCAAAATGATCGGCGCCACCGCCCACTACGCCACGGCGGACCTCGACGAGGGCCCCATCATCGAACAGGATGTCGAACGCATCACGCACGAAGCGGAACCGTCCGACCTCAAGCAGATCGGCAAGGACATCGAACGCCGGGTGCTGACTCGCGCGGTCCGGGCGCATCTGGAGCACCGGATCATCATTTCCGGCCGCCGCACCATCGTCTTCTCCAAGTAAACCGGACACGCAAAGAAACGGAATTGCCGGAGATACGATCTTAATTCCATTTGCATTTTCCTAATTTCAATGGTAAATTACGACCTTGTCAGTTGTTTGAACAGGAACAACTGACAAGGTCATTTTTTGAAACTCCATTGTATTGACGCAATCGATTTCCGTTCCCGATTTTCCACGGCAGGCACCGGAAACTCATCCCCGGCGGTTTTCTTCCGGAATCTTTCGAAAGAACATGGAAATGCCGGAAAAGGATGTTATTTTAAATAAACGGTTTTCTTCAACTGAATATGGAGTACAGAATTATGGGCGCCGGGAAAAAACCATCCGTCACGCAATTCCGCAAAATGAAGCAGGAAGGCAGACGCATCGTCATGCTGACCGCTTATGACGCACCCACCGCGGCACTGGCGCATGAGTGCGGAATCGATATTCTGCTGGTCGGGGATTCCCTCGGAATGGCCGTTCTCGGATACCAGAGCACTCTTCAGGTCACGCTCGAACAGTCGCTTCATCATTGCGCGGCGGTCCGGCGCGGAGCCCCCGACGCCTTCATCATCGGGGACATGCCCTTCATGACCTGCCACGCCAGCGAACGCGACGCCCTTCTCCACGCGGCACGCTACATTCAGGAAGCGCAATGCGACGCGGTCAAGATCGAAGGCGACGCCGCGCTGGCGCCCACGGTCGAACGGATGGTCCACGCCGGAATTCCGGTCATGGGACACGTCGGACTTCTCCCCCAGCACGTCAAGACCGCCGGCGGATACCGGATCACCGGCAAGACCGATGAGGCCGCCGAGCAGATCATCCGCGACGCCAAAGCCATGGAGGAAGCCGGTGTTTTCGCGCTGGTTCTGGAATGCATGCCCGCCCTGCTGGCGAAACGTCTTACGGAAGAAGTGTCCGTTCCAACCTTCGGAATCGGCGCGGGTCCCCACTGTTCCGGACAGGTTCAGGTGGTGCACGATCTGCTGGGATTCTTCAGCGGCTTCAAGCCCAAACACGCCAAACAATATGCCGATCTCTCCTCCGTAATCCGGAAAGCGTTCACAGAATACGCGGAAGAAGTCCGCAGCGGCGCGTTTCCCTCGGAAGAGCACTCTTTCTGAGATGCGTTTTATTCCTTGACGATCGTATGCGACATCCGGAACGGCACCATGACCAGTTCATGGACCGGCGTTTCCGCATAGTCGAATTCGGACTTGAATACGCAGGAGCTCTCGGTGGAATCCAGAATTTCATGCGTATAATTCTTGGTGGCGACCAGATTGGTCAACCCCGTATGGAGCGAATACAGTTTTCCGCCTCCGAAATAATTGGTCATCGAGACATCCACCACCAGTTTGGAACCGGCGGGAATCACCCCGAAGAAATAGCGGTGCTCGTAACTGGAAATATGGGCGATCGGAACGCCGTTCTTGCTGTCCAGCCGCAAGTTCAGACAAAGCGCCTGAATCTCCTCCCGGACTTCGATGTAGCAGCGGAAAACGATCTTCTCGCCGAACTCGAAAACGGATTTCATGTTTCCGGCGGCGTCCAGCGAATCGATGCCGAGGATTTTCGCCCGGCCGGAACCGTAGCGTTCCCCGAGGTTCTTCCCGGCGAACTCTTCTTCGCTTTTGAACGGGACGGATGAATTCAGGAGAGGCGACGGTTCCGCCACGGAAAGCTCGCCGAAGTTGTAACAGAGATACTTGTGCTTGGTATCCTCCTCGATGTCCTTGTCGTCGACCCAGGTACGCTGGCTCCAAGGAACGCCATGGGAGGAATCCGCGTCCCGGCTCTGCTCATACTGGGCCCGCCTGACATTGCGGAGATACATGCTGGCAATCCGGGAGGAATCCCCGAACTCGATCTGCTCGCCCTTGTTCAGGAAAAGCGCCTTGTTGCAGAGTTCGCGGACGGCTCCGGTATCGTGGCTGACGAACAGAAGGCAGACCCCATCGTCCAGCAGCGTGCGGATGCGCGCCATGCACTTGTTCTGGAAGAAAAGGTCTCCCACGGCCAGCGCCTCGTCCACAATCAGGATGTCCGCGTTGACATGGGCGTTCACCGCAAAGGCAAGACGGAGCATCATTCCGCTGGAATAGGTCTTGACCGGCTGGTTGACGAACTCCCCGATGTCGGCGAAGGCGAGAATGTCATCATAGCGCTCGTCGATCTGTTTTTTGTTCAATCCGAGGATGGCGCCGCACATATAGACGTTTTCACGTCCGGTGAACTGCGGATTGAATCCGCTTCCCAGTTCCAGCAGGGCGGCCACGCGGCCCTTCACGCTCACCTCGCCCGTAGTCGGGGTCATGATTCCGGAAACGATCTGAAGAAGAGTGCTTTTTCCGGCGCCGTTGCGTCCGAGGACTCCGATGCGGTCTCCGCGTTTGGCTTCGAAATTGATGTTGCGCAAAGCCCAGAATTTGTGATAGTATTTCTTCATTCCCATGAAAAGATACTGCTTGGCCATCTGGGCCGGAGAGTCGTAAACCCGGAAACACTTGGAAATATTGTTCAGGTGGATGATGGTTTCGTCAGATGACATCGACAAGCCCTTTCTTGATCTGGAGGAAACACACCAGTCCGATCTGGAAGCAGAGGAACGAGAAAACGAACATCAGACCGCAGAGTCCCCAGTCGGGCATGCGTCCGAACAGAAACAGTTCGCGGGTTTGTTCCACCCAGACGGTCAGCGGATTCAGGTAAAGAATCCAGCGCAGTTTTTCCGGGACGCGGTTCAGCGAATAAAACACCGGCGTCATGAAGAACAGGACCTGCATGACGACCACGATCAGATGCTGGAGGTCCCGGATCAGTCCGCCCAGAAGGGAGGTGAAAAAGCAGACGCCGCAGGTGAAAAGGAGCAGCGGAACCAGCGTCACCGGAAGCAGAAGCATGGTCCACGAGAGGGAACGCAGGATCAGGATGTCGCCGATCAGCAGGAGGATGAACCACGCCGAACTCAGGATCAGGCTTGAAAACACCTGGGAGACCGGGAGGAGCTCGAGCGGAAAGATCACTTTCTTCACGTAGTTCGGATTCTGGACGATCACCGTGCAGCTGGTCGAGACGCTTTCGCTGAAAATATTGAAAACCGCCATGCCGGCGAACATGATGATGGCGAAACCGCCTTTGGTCGCCGATAC
>CAYWZD010000108.1:0-10321 GCA_964462755.1 uncultured Victivallales bacterium
CGGCGGACTCCCGCTTCAGGGTTTCGCACGCACGCTGGAACATGGCATGGTTGAAACTTTTTTCTTCGGGATGGTAATAGACGACAAAGACCTTCATGATTTTCTCCTCCCCCTTTGAAACGTTGAGAGTCCTTGAACGGAAACAGCAGCGGACTTATCTGCAACCGGACTTAATTATACCATCGCATGTTTCAAAATTCAAATTCCGTATGGAAAAAATCCGATTCTTCCGGGGGAAAGACGATTACTTGCCGTCCACCGGAATGACGGTCAACCGGTCGACGTAAAGCCATTTCATTCCCGGATTGCGCTTCGGTGCGACGAAGAGGTAACAATTCGGATTCAGCGAGTGAACGCCGAGGTCGAACTCCTTGTAGGTGGAACTCTTTGCATCCTTCAGCGGAATGTTTACGGCAGTGATGACCTTCGTGCGCGCATCATAACTTCCCGCTTCCAGCGCGTTGCCGTCCGAGCCTTCCCCTTCGCACCGTGCGGAGACGATCAGACGGTATTTCCCCGGTCGCATCAGGAAATAATCCAGATTCGGCGGAAACTGCATGTTCCACGTGTAGATGGAGCCGTCCGTGCGGAGCGCGTCGCCGTCCGAGGCGGCGGGATCGCTTACACGCTTGAGGTGTTTGCTCCACGGCTCCACGTAAAAGATTGCCGACTGCAGATCGAAGAAGGCGTTCTCAGGAAGATTCTTTACACACTCCGCCGGTTTCGCTTTCGGGAGAACGGGACGGCGAATCTCCGTTTCCAGGCGTTGGAAAAGACGGTCGATGGAGGAATTTTCCTGAAATTTATGCGTGCGGTTGCGGAGCGCCACATTCCGGACTTCCAGAAGAAGAGCATCGAAATCGGGACACTGTTGCGGGAATTTCTCTTTGAGGACGGAGGCCCGTTCAAGCATGGCGTATTTGATGGGCTGGGAAGCCAGCAGGACCCGTTCCCGCAGGAGCCACGGAGATTTTTTCACGCTTTTTTCCGCGCGCCGCATAAGGCTGTATGCCTTCAGAATGGTTTCGAGCCGGAGCCATTTTGAGGTCTGATCGGTGAAACAGCCCAGATAAGCTTGCGTTTCGAGGGCCTCATTGTCCAGCAGGCTCCAGTATTCACGGATCGTCGGGGCGGCCGGGCCGTAATAGCCGTCGGTGAACTCGCGGATCAGGGAATCGGTGTCCAGCTCCGGATTCCACATCAGCTTGCTGAAAAGCCATGCGCGGAGAGCGATATAATCTCCGGCGACGCCTCCTGAATTCCAGTCGCCCTGCGCCAGAATGCTTTTGGCGCCGCTCCGGGCGAAAAATTGGACGTCGGACGCGAAGTTGCGGAGGTTCGGAAACGGCGTCTGGTAGTTGGAGAAGTTCGTTACATAGCTCCAGATGGAGAGCTGTCCAGTGAGGTTTTTCCAGCCGTTGATTTCATCGCGGAACGAAGCATTGGCATCGGAATCCAGTTCCCGCCCGCAGTTGCTTCCGATGGAGCACAGCAGAATCGAAACGTTCTTCCGGGGCCGGATGTTTCTGGGCGGGGCGGATGTGTATTGATAGGCGAAGGTCTCCACAGTCAGGTCCGGATACTCCTTCTCCACTTCGGCGGCGACGCCGTTGACGAAGTTCAGGAGCGTGCCGGACGGTCCGCCATATTTCTGATCGGACTCCCGGCAGGCGTCACAGCTGCAATAGCGAGTATTGTCGTTCTGGCTGACGGAGACCCGGTTGCCCTTGCCCGGGTTCGCCCGGATGATTTCCCGCAGATTTTTCACGAGTTCCTTTTTGACTTCAGGATTCGTCAGACAGAGCTGTCCCCGGGACTGGCCTCCGGAACGCTGACCGTCGACGAGACTGAAGAATTCAGGATGCGTCTTGAAATATTTTTCGGCTGGAATCAGGCGGTCGAAGGAGTGACATGGGACGATGTACCCGGCTTCGCATCCCCAGTCCTTCATGCCTTGAAGGAAGTCGCCGTTGTTGCGGAGCCGGACCCCGAACCGGGGAAAGGTCCACATGAGGTCATGATACATGGCGCTGCGGTATTCCACCGGAGGGGCATAACGGCTATGCACCTCCGGCAGCGTAAAATTTGAGAGACGGGGCGTTTCCGTTTCCGTGGAGCTGTAGAACTTTACCCAAAGATATTTTTCGGCAAACTCATAAACGGCATACAGCGTCCCGCGGGGACGTCCTCCGCTCAGGATCAGACGGTTCCCCTGCCGTTCCAGAAGAATTTCATCGGGCTTCAGTTTGGAGAAATCGACTTTCGGAAGGAGCTTCCGGATCTCTTCGGATTGTCCCAGCAGAAACGCCGGAGATGAGACGGGAACCGTGCTTGTAATCTCGGGCGTTTCCCCGGTCGCACGGGCGAGAAACAACTGAAGTTCCCGCGCCGCGTTGCGCTCCGCCGGGAGCGCGTCAGGGGGCAGAACTATGGAATAAGGGCTTTTTTTTTCCGGCAGGGACGGTTTTTCCTCTTCGCTGAGAGCGAGCTGCCGGCGGACTTCCGGGGCGATCGCCTCGGCGAAGAGTTTATAGCCGAGCGGAGACAGGTGCAGACCGTCCCGGAAAATGGTTGGGTCCACTTCCTTTTTACCGCGGAGCAGGGCGGAAGACACATCCAGGAACGTGACTTTTCCCGTGGATTTGAATGAGGCGGCGACTTTCTTCAGTCCGGCGTTCACTGTCTCGATCGGGAAATTGCCCTTGCGCGGGAGAAGACCGAGCAGAAGGACGCGGGTGTCCGGCAGTTCCTTGCGGATGATCCGGAGCAGGTCGTCCACGCCCTGGGCGATCTGTTCCGGCGTGGCGGCCGGGGCCAGATGGAGATTGTTGGTGCCGATCATCAGGACGATCACGCGCGGACGGCAGGCCAGCTGTTTGCCTTCCGTGATGCGGTAGAGGACATTCTGGACGGTATCGCCGCTGACGCCGAAGTTGAGCGCGCCCATCGGTTTGAAATATTCATTCCAGGTTTCCAGTCCGCCGGGAAAACGGTTCGTCGGGGCGAACTCCCACAGCTGGGTGATGGAGTCGCCCAGAAACATCACGGGGATGTTCTGTTTTTTCGCCGCCAGCAAGGTGAGGGCTTTATACGTTCCGGCGGCCCAGTCGGTACGGTTCTCCGCCCGTTTCATATCCACCGGTTCGGCAACATAGTCGACCTGAAAGTCGCGGACCGTCATTTCCGCACCCTTGCGGAAGAAAATCCCGATGCGCGCGGAGGCGGGAATCTTTCCCTCGTAGTTCGCCCTGACGGAAATTCTGGCGCGGGAGAAAGTTCCTTCCGGTTTGATTTTCGCCGCGGTGGTCGTCTGGAAAATCCGTTCGCCCCCGGCGTCGAAGAACTGAATCTGGAACCCCGCGTCGCCGGTTCCCTCCGCTTTCAACTGAAGGTTGAGAAGGGAGCCGGGAAGCACATTGAACTTTGTCGATTCCTCATAAAAGCAGTCCCCCTTTGCGCTGACCTTGATCGCGTTTTTCAGGGGGGTGAGAGTCCCGTTGATATGATAGGTTTTTCCCCAGTTGTCCGGGGGCGCTCCCAGGGAGGGGGCTTCGAAGGTTCCGTTGAGTTTGACCGGAACGGCGAGAAGCGGCCATGTCAGTGAGAGGAGCAGGGGGAGAAGGCGCTTGAGTTTCATGGTCGTGGTATCTTTCTTTTAGAAGTTGACAAGCTGGAAGGTTTTGGTGTAGCCGCTGGAGAAGCCTATGGCGGCGAGGGCGGCGCGGTTGAGCGAGCTGGCCGAACCGTCGAAAAACGCCATGTTGGCGGTGCTCCCGTGAGCAAGGTGAACCCCGCCGTCCGTGACGGTTTTCGGGTCCATGAGGCCCCGCCAGCAGGGGGTAAACTGATTGCCGCCCGTGTATCCCGTCTGGTAGTAGGTGGAATCGAAGAAGAGGGGAAACCTCGGATCGGTCCGGCCGAACCGGAGGAATCCGGCGCGGGAGGGGTCGTATCCGGTGGGCATGAGCATGCCGCGGTCGGCCGTGATGCCGGTCGGAAGAGCGAGAGAATTGTCTTTTTTCTTATAGAGCATGGCGGCGTAGGAGACCATGTGCCAGTAGCCGTCCTTCATGTTTGTGAAGGTCGGACAGTAGAGGATATTCCGCTGTGGATAGGTGAAATAAACGGGGCCGATGTTGCCGAATTTGCTGGCGTTTCCGCCGGGGGAATTGGTGCCGGCCAGACGCATCGTCCAGTGGGTGTTGTCCGTGTTGTTGATGTAATTGTAGGTATACAGCCCGAAATAATCCTTGTTGTCCAGTGCGTAATTATTGACGCACAGGATCAGCTGTTTGAGGTTGTTGATGCACTTTATTCCCCGTGCCTTTTCCTTGGCCTGGTTCAGCGCCGGCAGCAGCATTCCGGCCAGAATCGCGATGATCGCTATTACAACCAGCAATTCTATAAGTGTGAAACGGAACCTTTTCATGGTACAGCCTCCTTTGGAGTGGTATGGGTTTCATAGTCTGAAAAAATCGTTTTCGGCTGAATCAGTCGTGCTTCCCGCCGTTTTCCGGAACGGAGGGCTTCAAGGATCAGGCGGACGGCCTCGTCCGCCATTTCCGTAATACTGTATTCGATGTAGTCCACGTCGAGAGGAAGTGAGAACGGCAGGACTTCCGAAGCCCGGAGCACAACCGGGTGCGGGAGATATCCGATTCCGTTCCGGCGGATCAGCCCGGCATAAAAGCTCTGCGCGAAAACGTCGTCCAGAAAGAGAAGGCCGTCGGGGCGTTCGGAATCCGGAAGCGCAAGACTTCTCTGAACTGTTTCGGCGCCGGTGTAATAGTGCGCGTTTTCCCAGCAGAAAGTATCCGCGGAGAAATCGGGCAATCCCTCCGTTTCCTTTGCAAAGGCTTCTTTTGCGATGGAGGCTGTATCCAGTTTCGGCAGGAGGAGGGCGGGACGTTTTTTGCCGAGGGCGAGCAGACGGCGAACCCCCGTCGTCACGATTGTTTTGAGGTCGAGAGTAACGGACAACGGAGCGGCCAGATAGGTGAACCCTCCGATATAACACGCGGGGATTTCATGTTTTTCGAGGAACTTCCAGTTGTTTTCGGAAATAGCCACTTCCAGCAGAAGCGCCTGAAGATCGTCGCGCCGGATGCACTGGGAGACCCCCAGATGCCGGGCGAGGGCGTCCTCCTTTGCCGAATCCGGACCGATGTCGCCGTGGAACAGGAAACTCCGGCATCCATGGTGTGCGAGACGGCTCTGAAGGTTGCAGGAGAGCGCGTTCGACTGGATTCCGGTCAGAATTCCGCCGGCGAGAATTCCGATCGTGTATCCGGCAAGACCGGGGGTCCTGGGATCGGAAACGAATACGCCGACCTTGTCGTGAGAGTTCAGGATTTTCTCCTTCTGAAGCTGTCGGATGGCACGGAAGACGGTGGTATCGCTCAGGTCCAGCTCCTTCGCCAGCGCGCTGCACGAAGGCAGACGTTCTCCCGCCTTCAGTTTCTTGTCCCATATATAGCGGACAATCAGCTGCTGGGCTTTTTCCGTTTTTTTCCCGACGCCATTGGTCATTTTCAGTGAAACCTTCTTTGGAAAAAACTATTTCAAAAATGGAATACAGCATAATTATAACGTGTTTTTTTTGAATTGTCAAGACCCCCTGTTTGAAAAATTGGATATTTTTTTCATAGGGATGGCGCCGGTCGGGATTTTGCGTTCAGGGAAGAGTGTCATGCAATACTCCCAGTATTGCCGGCAGGTGAGAGTCACCTGCACCTCCGAGAAAATGCCTGCGCATTTTCCGTCTTTGAAATAAAGAGTCATGCAATACTCCCAGTATTGCCGCGGTCCAGCCGCGAAGGCTGGTCGCCAGAGGCGAAATTCCCGCCCGGAGCGGTTCCATCCGCGCAAGGACGAGAATTAGCCGAAACGGCAAGTTCGAGAGCTCCGGGCGTTCCCCGAAGCCAACCTCATGGGAGCGGCGGCTCTCGCTCCTTCGTCGCTCGTCCTTTGGGCGGTGGACCCGCCGCCGCAAAGACAAAGAACAGGAGGGCTCCGCGCCCTCCAACTCCGCGGCAGGTGAAAATCACCTGCACCCCGGCAAACGCGTTTGCCGTCTTTGAAAATTTCGACTGAGGAATTTCATACGTGGCATTTTTTGTCGGCGTCCGGAGAAAAACGTCGGAAAAAGGGGCTGGGTTCGTGATTTGCTGGAAAAAAGAGGGCGGGAGACGGATTTCGGATTGATTTCAGAAGAGAGTGCGGTATATTATGAAAATTATTTTGAACATGCACCAATTCAAGGGATAAAATCATGGGAGAGAAGAAGAAAAACGCGGAAGTCCTGGAACCCAAGGCAGTTGCACCTGTCAAAGGGAAAGCCGCCGCCAACGCCGGCGGAGAAAGCCTCGTAGAAGAAATCAGCGAGGATATGGACCGCTTTGAAACCTGGGTGATCGAGAACGGCAAATACATTCTCGCGGGCTGTGTCGTCGTGGTGATCGCGATTGCGGTTGTTTTCTCCGTGATGCATTTTATCGAGAAATCGAAACAGAAGAGCGCCGAAGTGCTGGCGAAGGCCGCCACCATCGAAGAACTGGAAAAGACATTGAACGAATCCTCGTCCGAAGTCGGACGCGACATGGCCCTGATGCGTCTTGCCCAGCTTTATATTGCCAAAAAGGATTATGCCTCCGCAATCCGGAATCTTGAAAAAGTCGTTCAGGCGATGCGGGAACCCTACATCGCATATCGTGCCCAGCTGGACATCGGATATGTGAATGAACTGGCCGGGAAGCCCGATCTGGCGCTTGCGGCGTTCGTCGGAGTGGCCGATGCGGCCGCGGCACCTCTGGATTTCCGCGCGGAAGCGGCCTATGCCGCAGGCCGTCTGTTGTATGCCAAGAAAGATTTGATGTCCGCCGGTAAATATTTCTCCAGATTCGATCCTGCGAGAACTGCCTCTCAGCAGGCGAAACAGTGGGCCTCCCTGTCACGCGCGGCACTGAACCGTCTCCCGCCCGTCTCGAAACCGGCGGTTCCGGTCCAGACTCCGGTGAAGGCCGTGCCCGCCGCAAAGTGAGGTGATTTTCATTGCCGAGTCTCAGCAGAAGCCGTGAGTCTCTGATTCGTTCGCTGGCCTCGCGACACGGACGCAAAGGAAGTCCTTATTGTTTGTGCGACGGTCCCCGCGCCTCGCGTGAAATCCTGACTCTTCACCCGGAACTGGTGGAAGAAGTGATTCTGCGGGAAGGGGTTCCATTGCCGGACAGTCCGGCCTGCGACCCTGTGGTTTTATCTTCCGCCGATTTCGAGCGTCTTTCCAGCACGGTTCATTCCCAGGGAATCCTGCTCCTTGTCCGGCGTCCGGAGACGATTGCGCCGGATGCTCCGGCGGCGGATTCGTTCGCGTTTGTGCTGGACCGCATAGGAGATCCGGGCAATTTCGGAACGATTGTCCGGACGGCCCGGGCCGTCGGTCTGCGTCAGATATGGATGACCGCGGGGTCCGTGGATCCGTATTCGGACAAGGCGGTCCGTTCCGCGTCCGGCGCCCAGTTTGCGGTGGAGGTCCGGGAACACGGATCGCTGGACGAGCTTCTGGCGCTTCTGCGCGCCAAGGGGTTCGAACGGGTCTACAGGACTTCGCCGGCGGCCGGACGAAATGTATTTACGGAAAAAGCGCTTTTTGAAAACAGTGCGATCGTTCTGGGGAACGAAGGAGCCGGGGTCGGGGGAATCCCCGGTGCGCTGGACTTGAATATTCCCATGCCGGGGGATGCGGAATCTTTGAATGTGGCGCAGGCTGCGACGGTGATTCTTTTCGAACACGTCCGGCGCATGTCCTTCGCCTGAACGGGACAGCATGGATTATCAGAATAAAAAATTTCAGCCGGGGAACCGGCCCGAACCGTCCGCACAGAAAAAGAAGACGGTCCGTCTTGCTTCCGTCCCGACCGTGAAACTGGGGCCTGAAATTCCCCGTTCGGACTTGCCCGCCGTGATGAAACCGCGGGAAGGCAACAAATACAATTACCGCAAGACCATCGGACGCGGCGGGATGAAGATGGTCCTTCAGGTATATGACAACGACACCATGCGCGACGTCGCGATGGCTCTCCTTCCGGATGTATCCACCCGTTCCAAGCATGAACTGGAACAGTTCCTGAAGGAAGCGCGCATTACGGCCAGTCTGGAACATCCGAACATTGTCCCTGTCCACGATATCGGGGTGGATTCCGCCGGTTCCCCCTTCTTCACGATGAAACTTCTCAGCGGGGAAACGCTTGCATCCGTCCTGAAACGGCTGGGGGCGGGGGAGCCCGATGCGCTGAGAACCTATACCTTCGAAACGCTGATGCGGATTTATCAGAGGATCTGCAACGGAATGGCGTTTGCCCATTCCAAGGGCGTGATCCATCTCGATCTGAAGCCGGAAAACATTCAGATCGGAGAATTCGGCGAAGTGCTGATTCTGGACTGGGGGCTTGCCCGGAAGCTCCGTCCGCAGCCGCCGCTGACGAAGAACCCTTCGCCGCAGGCCACCCAGAGAATCAAAAGACCTGCCCCGGACGAAGAAGTGAAAGGCACTCCCGGTTACATGGCCCCGGAACAGATCGACGGAAAGAACCGGCTCTGTTCCTTCTATACAGATATTTATGCGCTCGGCGCCATTCTCTATGCAATGGTGACGTTTCATGATCCGGTCAAGCCGGGGGACATCCGGCAGATGCTCCGGGATACTCTCGACGGCAATATCGAGCGTCCCAGCCGGCGTGTCAACGGAAGAGAAATTCCCTACGGGATCGAGGCGGTGATCCTGAAGGCGATGAGCCTGGACCCGAAGAACCGTTATTATTCAGTCCGGGAACTCCGCGATGAAGTGATTTCCTTCATAGACGGTTTTGCCACAAAAGCTGAAAAGGCCGGACCGATCAAACGGTCGATTCTCTTTGCGAAACGCCATAAACGCTCCCTGATTTCCGGCGGAGTCATCCTGATCCTGTCGATCCTTCTGGGGGCGGCATTCCTGCAGGAGGCCTACCGGACGCGAAGCGGCTGGATTCCTGTATGCGACCTTGAATTCAGTTCGCCGGAAACCGCGAAGACGTGTCTGGATGAAGTGGGTTTCAGGGGAGTGGACTTCAAGGAACAGCCTTCCGGCTGGAAACTCCTGCCGGGACGCGGGGTTATTGCGGAGCCGCTTCAATGGATGTGGTTCAAGGAGACTTTCCCGGAAAATGTGAAAGTCCGCCTGATTCTTTCCATGACGAAAGATTCCCGCGGCGTCGAGATATGCATGGCCGCTCCGAAAGGGGAAAAAGCTTTTTCCTTCCGCGATTTCGCCTCCTGCTCATTCTGGGTCGAAGGACAATCGAGATATCCGGAGATGATTTTCAGGTCGCCCCGTTTTTATGCTCCGGAACTGCTTGCCGTGTCCGCGAGAGGCTCCAAGGACAAACCGGTTTTCGTCGTTGAAGCGGAACATGAGGACGGGGATCTCGTTCTCCGCGTCAACAACCGGGTCGCCGTCAAGACGCATGACGAATTTTCCCTGAAAGGAAACGGACCTATTTCCATCGGAGTGCGTTCCATCGGACCGGGCGTCCGTTTCCGCCGGATCATCGTCTACCGCCTCGCCACCCCGGAAAGGACCACGCCGCTGCTTTCCGGAGAAACGCTTCAGGCTGAAAGACTGTATGAACGGGCCGTGAACCGTTTTCTGACGGTGGAGGAGAATCACCCGGGCGGACCCCTTGCTTCCGAGGCCCTGACGAAGGCCTATCTCACGGCGGTTTCTAAGCTGGCCCCGGGCCCGAAACGGGATGAATACTGTCTGGAGATCAAGAAAAGAATTGCCCGCGGATATCCGAAATTCAATCTGGCGCTTCTGATGGAGGCGGATGCCTGCGCCGCATGGGAGAAAAAGGATTACGCGCTTGCCGTGGCCCTGATGCGGCGGATTTTCGAAACGAATCCGGACACCCGTGTCGTCGGTGCGATCCTCTGCCTTCCGCATTCACCTCTGCCCACCGAGACGGCAAACGCGTTGTTCGGGCTGATCCGCTGTTCCCGCGAGGTCGAAACGCTGGACCTTTCCAACTATGGACTGACTTCGCTCTGGGGCCTTTCCGGAATGCATCTCCGCTCTCTGGACTGCTCCGGAAACGAACTGGAGAGTCTGGAAGGGCTCAAGGGAATGCCGCTGCAGTCGCTCAACTGTTCCCAAAACAAACTTTCCGGCCTGGACGTTCTTAAAGGAATGCCGCTCCGTTTTCTGGACTGTTCCGAAAACGATATTTCCTCTTTCGGCGTGCTTGAATCCATGCCGCTGGAACGTTTGAACGTCAAGGGAAATCCCGGA
>CAYWZD010000109.1:0-10263 GCA_964462755.1 uncultured Victivallales bacterium
AAAACATCATGAATCCCCGGAAGAAAATTTTCACATTGATCGAACTTCTCGTTGTGATTGCAATCATTGCGATTCTTGCCGGAATGCTCCTCCCCGCCTTGAACAAGGCCAAAGAAAAGGCAAAAAGTATCCAGTGTGTTTCCAACTTGAAGAATGTTGGACTTCATACGGTTCAATATGGCAGCGACTACAAAGATTATATGCTGCCCTATAATATGTCACAAGTAACAGGCTCATCTTCACAATTGGCTGCACAAATCGTGGCCAGCGGCGGCACTGCGCTCGGCAGTAATAGCACCACATGCGCCTGGCCGAATATATTGGCATGGCTGAAATATACAAAGGTAACCTTCTCCCCGAAGATGGGAGACAATGAGTTTTTTTGTCCTGAACGACTCAACTCGGGACGTTCCCGTTATCAAGAATGGTCATGGATGCTAACCTACGGATCCCAGTTAGGGATAATACGCGAAAAAGAAAGTGCAACCAGCATTCAGCTGGCAAGATTCACGGACTGGAAAGTGCCGTCAAAAGCAGTCTATATCGCCGACTCCGGGACTGACAGCGAATGGGCCACCAAACATTGGATTGCGATGTCCCCTTACATCAGCGTCACCTCTGATTCGACCGCCGGCATGGCATGGCCACGGCATGGAATAAACTGCAACGTATTGTGGATAGATATGCATGTCAAGGGGGTAAATGCAAATGGAGGCTATGCGAAAAATCTATATCTGACGGCAGGCAGTCCGCTGGAAAGATATAAAGTCGACATCTGGTATCGCAAATAAATAAAAGAACAGTGAGGTATATTGTGCACAAGATTTTTGTATTCATTCTATTGTCTATGCTTTCCCTTCATGCGGCGGAAATCCGTCTTGAGGTTGAGGACTTTGCCGGAAAAGGAAAACTTTTTCCCGGACACTGTTTTTCCGGACGCGGCTTATACGGCAAGTGGAAAAAGCTTACAACCACCGTTGAAATTCCGGAAGCGGGTCTTTATTACCTTTGGGTGCGTTATAATTCCAACTGGCATAACTATGCAAAAACCCTGGGAGAACTCAATGCGCGGAAACTACGTTACTTTGAAGTTTCCCTCAATGGTGAAAAAAGAATCATCGATACGGACCTGGGAACGGATTACGGTTGGACCGTCTATCGGGCAGCATTGCAAAAAGGCAAACTTAAAATTGAATTAAAACGCATCGGGGAGGATCCTTATGTTGATGTTCTGGTATTGACCAAAGACTTCAATGATATTCCGGAACCCCAGAAACATCTTGATAACGGACGGCTTGTCCCGGATAAAATCGATGGACGTCCCGCAATTCCTCCGGCGGTGCGCAAATTGTCCATTCCACGGTCCGCCGCCCCGGCTGTCGCGGAACAGCTGGTCCGGCTTGGCGGAAGCCCGGCCCGGTATGCAACCACCGTCCGGACACGGCACGACGGAAAATCGGTCAGCTTCAACTTCGAATGTTTCCAGCCGCGGGAAACCATTTTCAGCAACAACAATATATTATGGGACGGCGACAGCATCGAACTGGTCATTGACGGAAACCGGAATCTTGCCAATATCCGTCATGTGATCGTCAATCCGGATGGAAAAATCTACAGCGAAAAAATCACCGGGAATGGAACGGACAAACTATGGAAGCCGAATTGGAAAATCACCGCACGGATTTATCCGGACCGGTGGACTGCCGACTTTGTCATTCCGCTTGCCGATCTGCTTGACTCATTCCCGGAACAGCCGGGGAAAATGCGTGCCAACTTCTGCCGGACGAACAAACAATACGGCGAACCCTCCACCTGGTCGCCGATGGGTCATGGGTTCGCCGATCCTCTCGCATGCGGCGAACTCGAGTTTCAGGACATGACGCCGGAAGAATGGCGGGCATTGTGGATTCCCGTGTTGAACAAGCGGGCGGAAGCTCTTGACGTCCCCCGCATAAAACAAGAAACTTCCGATCTGGCAGTCTGGAAGTTCGAACAGAATCTGGATCATCTCGAACGCGCCCGTTTCGCTCCGCCCGGGAATGCTGAAATTATATTTGAAAAGATGAATCTGCTGCCCAATCCGGGCTTCGAATACGGCAAAGTCATGGGAGGCGCCGTTTTCCCGCTCAACTGGTTTTCTGCCGGTTCCGGAACGATTGAACTGACACCGATGGCTCGAAGCGGCAAAAATGCGTTGAAAATTCATGGCACGGGAAATCCTTTCAAAATATTTCCAGGGTGCCGTCCTTTCATCGACAGTACCCTTGAATACGAATGGACGGGCTGGGTCAGAGGGGAAAACGCAACCGGCACAACGGCGTTGAGGATCATCTGGTATTTGCTTGACACGGAAGCGCGCGGGGGCTGGGGACAGCTCAAATACGGCGGGGAAAGCCGGCTCATTTTCACTCCGGGGCCGCAATGGGAAAAAATCACCCTCTCTGCAAAACCGCCTGCGGGGACGGTTCGCTGCGAATTCGAAATGCTCGTTTCCGGCAACTCCGGTACACTTTATTGCGATGACTTTGCATTTGACGGCATGGGCAAACAGCCGGTGGACTTTCTCCTGCCGCAGCCGGGATTTGACGCGAAAGCAAACAAAAAAGCAGTCATCTGGAGCCGTCTGCCGCTCCAGCCTGAATTCGAACTGCGTTCCGGAAAAGAATGCATCCTGCGGGGACGCCTCGAAAAATATGGAATGTCCCGCTGGAAAGGCAACGCTTTTTATGCGGATATTTCCAATTTCCGGACTCCGGGCGGATATAAACTCGCTGTTCATGCAAACGACAGGGAATTCGTTTCTCCGGAATTCGTGATCGAACCCGATCTGTATTTGAAACAAGCCCTGCTGGCAACAAACTTCTACTATATCCAGCGGCAGGGAATGGATGTTCCCGGCTGGCATAAGGCCAATTTCCTTGACGACGCGATTTTAATTGACCGCAACACGGGGAAAGTAGTCGGACACCGCGACCTGGCCGGCGGATGGCAGGATGCGGGCGATCCCTCGAAACAGGCGACGGCGGATATGTCGATCTACGGTCTTGCCGAATTCTTTGAGAATACAGGAATCACGGAATACAAACTCAAGGAAAAATATCCGGATCTGCTGGCGCTGGATTGGGTCGAGGTGGACCGCCAGATCAATAAATGCTATGCGGGAGATGGAAAATTTTACTCTTTCGCTGTCAACAATGTCAGCAATGCGAACTGGATTCAGAACCTTGATGCCGGGAAATATCACACCAGAACAATCCACAAGCTCGATCCGGCGGACTGGACGGATAACATTCCGAACACTTGGGATGACCGTTTTGCAACGTATCCTCCGGCATTGCAGTGGATGACCTCCGGATTATCGAAGTTCGCACTTTCCATTAAACGCTTCGATTCAGACGTTGCGGAGAAAATCGCCCGTATAATGTCTGAAGATTATATCCTGCGCCAAAAACGTCAGATCGAATGGAAAAACGATCCAGCCGTTCGGGTTGCGCGCGGAGACGGGGAGCTCTGCCGAATTGCAATGCATCTGCATAAACTCACAGGGACTCCGCAATACAGAACCGATGCGGACAACTACATCCGCGAAATCATCAAGACTTTCGACAAGAAATATTACCTGTCCCCGCACGCCCACATTCTGAACAGCGGCTATGACAAATGGTCTTACTACAATTTAGCGGTACCCCTGTTTGACTATGCCCGCTATTATCCGGAAAGCCCGCTCCTTCCGGAAGTAAAACGCGTTCTGCGGGAATTCGTGGACAAGGCGTTCACCGCTCGTGCAAGCGACAACGAATTCGGCATTGTAACCCACATGACGCCGGGACCCGGCTTGCGTATTTCCAACCCGCCCGGCGCGGAATCTGCCGGAGTGAACCGGATGATCGCCCGTTACGGCTATCTGATGGCACGTGCTGCGCATCTCTTTGGAGACGCACAATATCTGAAACCGGCAGATGCCGCCGCACAGTGGATTGTCGGACGGAATCCCAAAGGCGCCTCGATGCTGATCGGCAATGGCTGGAAATTCGCGGCGACCTCTACAACTCTCCGATATTGTCAAGGGCACGGCGATGGCGTAATCCCCGGGGCGGTGGTCCGCGGCATGACATCGCGTGAAGACACCCCGCCTGATTTTCCAGCCCTGAACATCGCATCCAATCCGGGAGGGTGCGCCGACAGTAATATGCATGAGGTCTTTCAGGACGACACCATTGCTTTTCTACTGCTTTGCCAAGAGCTGTATTCGATCCCGAGATAACACGCCATCCCGATTCACGATTCCGGGCAAGTCTCCGCTGGAAGCCGCATTCCGGCCCGCGGACCGTCTGGCCGGAATCGCGATCTGGGACACCCCCGGCATGATCTCGGCCACGTTCGAACCGTTCTATGGGCCCGTCCTGATCGCTCCGGGAGCCGACATCACTTTCTCCGCCGACTTCAAAATCCTCTGACTCTCCCAAGAAACGGGACATCCTTTCCGGGTGTCTTGTTTTTCTTTATCCGGAGCCTCCTTTTCCGCCAGCCATTCGGCTTCAGTGTCCATACTTCCAGAACACAGTTCCTGTCAACAGAATCCGGGTTCGTATGCAGGCAATGACATCCATTTGCCCGCTATCCATTGCCCGGACGGTGAAAAATAAAGAAAAAAGATGGTTTTCCGCTTGCGCTTTGGGCAAAAACGTGGTATATGGTACCCAGAGTCCCGGAGAGGGAAAAACGGGAGGCTGCCGCCCTGTGAAGAAGACCGGAAAATCCATGTTCAACCTGATTGAGATCACCATGGCGATCGCCGTGGTGGGGATCGGCATTGCCGCGATCATGGCCCTCTTTCCCCCCGCGCTCGAAGCCAACCGCGTGGCCAACACCGAAAACTACATCGGCGGAATCGTTGAAACATTGCAATCCTTCACGGAGAATTATGTCAGGCAGAATTGGTCGAAGATCACGGATTTCCCGGATACGGAAAAATCACCGGCAACAGAAGCCTCCTTTCCTCCGGCATGGACGGCTGTTACAGGGTTTCCCGGTCTTTATAATGTTGATACAGCAAACGGAATTTACGGTATCCTGTCCGATGACAAAACCATCTGCATGCATCTGAAAATTTGGCGCGACGCAACCCCTCCGGTTATTGCCAATACGGCTTTAGCCACCAGTTCTAATTCCGCAAGACTCTTCATCGAATTGAGCTGGCCTGTCATATTGCCGTATGCCAACAGGGAAAAGCGGTTCTATGTGTTCGAGCTTTATGAAGGGAATTGATCACCATGAACTCGAAAATTGACTTCACGGCAACCCCCAGGAAAAGAATCTCCTTCTTCACACTTCTGGAAGTAATGATTTCCATGGGTGTGTTTGCCATTCTGATGCTTGCACTGATGCAGTTCTTTGTCTCCGCACAGGCAGTCGTGGAAAGAACCGGAAGCAAAGCGGAATTCTATGACAACTCCCGGATCGCCATGGATTTGCTGGCAAATGACCTCATCTGTGTTTTTTATAAGTCTGAATACGATGGAAACCTCTACACTTTCATGTATTATGATACCTCGGACAAAACAAAAATAAAATTTGCCACGATGCGTCCGGATGGTCTGGCTGAAGTCTATTATTCATGGGATTCTGCCACTTTAAAGTTGAGTCTCACCACGTTGAAAGAATCTGTGGATTTTTCCACATATTCTGGAGCATGGGTAACCAGACCCAATTCGTCCACTCCCCATGCATGGGTTTCTTCTCTGGATTCCGCAACAACAAAGACTGTCGAAATAGCGGACAATGTGGTAAAATTCAGCATTGTTCTGAAGAAAAATTCATCTTCAACGGGCGATTCGGTGCCAGCCGCTGATCTGAAGATTCCAATTCTGGCGGAGATAAATTTGGCAGTCATCAGCGATGACGCCAGAAAAAAATTAGAGACAATGGGCATAACGACCAGCACCCTGTCGGCAAAGTACAGTGACGACAGCAGCCTCACCGACGCACAGAAAGACATCCTAAAAGCCGGCACTCAGGAATTCAAGCGGATCATCCTGATTGAACGCGGACAATGATGAAATCGCGGAGCCGTACAATGAAAAAAATATATTCAGGCAAGTCAAAAAAACAGCGCGGAGTCGCTCTGATCTTTACGCTGGGAATCCTTGGACTTCTGACCGTGGTCGCCCTCGGGTTCGCTTCCACCGCCCTCATCAACCGGAAGGTGGCGGAAAACTGCGGAAATATATCCTATGCGCAGTCCATCGCCCGCACCATCGCCCTGTCAAAAGTCATTTTCGCATCGCGGAACGCGGCTCAGTTGGACCTGCTCTATTCTTATGACACGACCAGTAATATGAAAGATTTCCTCTGGACGCTGGATACGTCATTGAATGATATTACACTTTTCACTTATTCCCCCAGCGACACGACCAATTCCATGAACAAGGTCTGCTGGCAGTATGTCAAGGATTCCACCGGAAAAATTCTCGGCAGATACGCCTATGTGGTGATCCCGGACAAAGGAAGACTGGACCCCTCCGTCAATATTGCCAGCGGAAGCACGATTAACGGAGCTTCGGAGACACAGATCGGCATCAATAACGCAACATGGTCCAATTTGCTGAACGCGGCGGTGAGCGCTTCGCCGAATTACCGCTGGACTACCTTCTGGGAGATATTCAACAAACTTGGAATTGTCAAGGGAACAGCCGACTGGGATAAATGGGTTGTTTTCTTCCAGGACGGAATCAACATCGGACAGCTTAAATCCCCGGAAGCCTATTGTGTGGACAGCAACAGCAACGGTCAAAGAGACTCCGGAGAGCCGCTTTACCGGCGCTTCAACCTGAACCGTTCCGACTGGAATACTCTCACCGTGGATGAACTGATCGGTTCCGACAACACGGCATTCACCTCCGCAGACGCGCTGAATGTCATGAAGGGGATTCCCTGGCTGAAAAACTGGTCTTACAATTCCACGATCAGTGCGGACTGGACCGCCGACCGCATGAAAAAACAGATTGCCGCCAACATTATTCAATACAACCGGGCCGCCTCCTCCCCCACCGTAACCGACCTTCTCGACACGGCGGACTGGACAGCCACGGCGCCCGCCTATGCCGGTGTCGGCAAACATCCGATGCTGAATGAAATGGGGTTCAAACTCAACACGCAAGCGACGTTGTCGGCTGCTCCCTATCCTGACGCAGCCTCCCCAACCGCCTTCGACTATACGCTGACCTATGTGTTCAACGTCAGTTTCGGCACGGAGCTGATCGACATGTTCCAGACACTTTCCGTTTCCACGGACCGGAAAACTTCCGAGATCACCCTCCCGAACTGGGCGGTCAAGGTCACATACAAATGGCTACCCGGCGGGAACGGTCAAGTTTTCAACACCTATGGACAATTTCAGATAGCCACAGCCGACACGCTTTTCGATTCTTCCACGGAGGGCACTGTTGGGAAAGCCCATTCCATTGACGGTTCTGTCTGGTGGAATGTCCCCTATACTCCCGCTACCAGTTTCTGGGAAGACTACAACGTAACAAAAACCGTTACTTTTCGAATCAATGGTTCGGATTGTTCTTCTCAAATTATAAATATTCTGAAAATCAAAAACATTTCCATCACCCCCGGCACCGCCGTTCTGAAATACGATTCCGTACAGCGCGACTTCGCCACCCTGCCAAGTTCCTCCACCGATTCAGCACAATATGACGCCATGGTGGAAAGAACCTTCACTTTTGCGTTGGAAACGAACGATCCCCGCGTCAATCACTATGCAACCGACTGGAAAGACGTCAAACTTTCCACAGGCACAGCAGGAGCACCACAGGCAACCACCACGGAAGCAATCAACTATGGCGGGTCGATCGGGTCCTGCAATACGCTTTCCTACATCAATGGAACAGACTATGACAAAGGGACCACCGCGGATCCGGGGTATGGAATCAGCGGAAAGCGCATCTCTTCCGCTTTCATCCGGAACGGAACTATGCAGTCTGTCTGGGAACTCGGGTGCATTTCCCGCGCGGAAGCGTGGCGGACTCTGAACCTTACTCGGACCAACATCGATGCCACCCCGGACTATACGTATGCAAAAGGCGACGGCAAGATTCTGGATCAGGTGAAACTCACGGACTCTTCCCGTCCGGAGGGGCCTAACTTCAAATATGGGAAAGTGAATGTCAATTCGGATGTACAACAGGTTTTCCAGGCTCTGGCTGACGATGTCGGTTCCTCCGGATATACGCCGAGGTTCACTTGGTATAACGCCCCATTTGAAACCAGCAATTCCTCTCAGACGAACCTTCTAGATGTCACAGGAACCAATTTGAATTCGACTACCGTCACCTCTACAACCGCCCCTATTGTTCCTTCCACGGCTTCTCTGACAACGGACTATACGCATGAATGCATCGGCCGTCTAATCCGGCAGAGATCCCAGATTCTGCCTTTCAGCAATCGTTCGGATCTTCTGGTGGACGTTGCCGATATAGCGAGTCTGCCGGGCTATTCTTCCCTGACTCCCGCGCAGCAGACCGCGCTGACTTCCATTCTCACCGAGCTCCGGAAGCGGCTGCTGTCGCCGTTGCAATATCTAGCCACTCCCCTATCCGGCTCCGATTCCACAAACAAGGCGGCGCAGGAACAGTTGATCGGAAAACTCATGCCGCTTTTGAGGACAGAGCCTTTGGACATGGTCTATGTGATCGTGCTGGCACAGACCATCCGCGACGTCGGTGACACCAAGGCGTTTGTCGATTTTGACAATGACGGAGAAACCACCACCACAAGTGTTACCATTACAGCGGATAAAAAGTATCAGAAAACAGGATATGTCAAATATGACAAGGATACCTCTTCCTGGGTTGTTGTCGGTTCTCCCCCCACGCTGAATGAACAGATTGCAAGTACCACCATCGGCACGTATGAACTCGGCGCCGACAAAATCACCAGTGAAACAAAACTGATCGCCGTGCTGGTTCGGGACCCGGTCACACTCAAATGGAGAATCGCGAGGTATCAATATGTGGAATAAGAAAAAAATTATTCTCGGTTTGTCTGTGCTGGTTTTCCTCTGCGCATTTTCCGCTTTCCCGAAAGAAGATACCAACAATCAGGAATCGGATGACAACGCTTCTTCAACCGCTGCCGCCCAGCCGCAGGTTCAGACATATTCCGGCCCCCCCACTCGCTTTGATCCCAAAAAGCCCATTTTGACGACGAAAGCCATCAAGAAGCTGATGGAAGTAGACATCCAGAAAAATCTGCTGGAGAAAAAACTGCCGGAAGAGCTTTCCAAGCTGAAAGACCGGAGCGAATTGATCACGAACATCTCTTTTCAATTCCTGATGGCTGAATACGAGAAGCTTGTAAAAAATCCGGAGTTGCCGGAAGTCACCCGGATTCATCCGAAGTGGTATAAGGCATACGGAGAAAAACTGATGAAGTTCAAGCCTGTGGTAGCAGCCATCATTCAGGCGGTCAATTCCAATTCCTCAAACAATTATTTTCTCGCGGTGCGGGATTTCAAAAATTTGCAGGAAGAATGTCTGCTCTTTCTGAAAGAACCCATGCCGAAAATCTCAAAAGAGCAATATGCAACGCTGCATAAGATCAACACCAAAAAGCGGGCATTGGACTATGAGAAATATTTGAAGGATTCCCGCGCCGCCGAGCTCAAGGAAGCACAGGAGAAGCGGGCAAAAGCCGCAAAGAAGTCGAAATAAGCCTGCGGGAACGGCGGCTCTCGCTCCTCACGGAGCTCGTCCGTCAGCGGTGGAGCCGCCGCCGCAAAAGCAGAATACATGAGGACTCCGCGTCCTCAAACTCCGCGGCAGGAAAAATTCCCTGCAACCCCGGCAAGCTCGTTTGCCGTTTTTGAAAAATTCCGACGGATGCCATACGGAAAGCGGTTCACAATCCCCCAAACTTATCGCATGGACTATTGATATTCCGCCTTTCAGGAGTATATTAATATGAAAATTATCATCTGAAAGGCAAATCCGTACATGCAAGCGAAAGATCTGAGAAAAAAATATATCGACTTTTTCCGTTCCAAAGGACATGTGGTCATTCAAAGCGCGTCCCTGATCCCCGACAACGACCCGACCGTCCTGTTCACAACCGCAGGAATGCATCCCCTCGTCCCCTACCTCCTCGGAGGGAAACATCCGCTGGGAACACGTCTGACCAATGTGCAGAAGTGCATCCGCACCGGCGACATCGACGAAGTGGGCGATCCCGTCCACCTGACCTTTTTCGAGATGCTCG
>CAYWZD010000110.1:0-10225 GCA_964462755.1 uncultured Victivallales bacterium
AATCTTCTGCCCTTTTTTTCATCCCTCCGAATTAAATACTTTTGAAATTACCTCATCTATTATCTTTTTTTGCAAGTTTTTTACTCCGCCACCGGTTTCGAATATCGCTTATAGTACCGCTGCGGCTTGATTCCCGCCAATATCGAATAAAGCTCTCGCGCTTCCAACTCGATTTTTCCCTCCGCCGATATCGGGAGATTGAACTGACCGCGTTCAAGTCGCTTTGCAAAAATACACATGCCGCCGTCCTGATAGAAAATCATTTTCACCAACTTTTTGTTCCGGCTGAAAAACACAAACAAATGTCCCGATGCCGGATCGCGACCGATATATTCCTGCACCGCTCCCGCCAAACCGTCGAACGACTTTCGAAGATTCACCGGGTGCGGACAATAATAGATGCGCTGATTGCCTCCAAGTGAGAACATCACCGATCCTCAAATACATCCAAAACTTCCGATAACGTTTCCGGAACAAAATCCGAAGCCAACTCAATCTCCCACGTTCCAAACTTCAGGCGGATGCCTGAAGTGGATGACGAGATTGGAGCAGACGGTGTTTTTACTTCCATAAATTCAACTTTTGCGTCTTCTCTCCGTTCCTTTTTCAACCGGCGAATCCAACGACGAACACTTTCGTAAGGCAGCTCTTTCAATTCGCCATATTCCTGAACCGTCAAGCCGCTGTCCCAATATTCAGACAACTGGCTTTCCCAATATTCACGACTCCGTCTTTCTCGTTCCATACGTCACCTCCAGGTTTGGGTTCCAGAGGCAATCTAGCTCAACTTTTCAGCGATTTCCAGATGGGGCTCACTGTTGACTTACCGATCAGCCCGTCATATTTTTGATACGGACAGTCAGCCTGCGGAATGGTCACATAGACACGTGATAGGCTTTGATTATTACGACGTTTTTTGCGATTTATTCCGGATTACCAAAGGCAAAACAGGAGTCCGACAGTGTTTGTGCGGTTTGAGCATGGATATCCAACTTTGGGGGTGGAGTCCTAGGGGAGGCATAAATTCATTTGCGTTTATTCTTATTCGTAATTTGTTCTCTTTCGGTGTATATTATGTTGCCGTGCGTTAGCGGCTTAACATAAACATACAGCATCCGGCTTGCCGGAGAGAGCGATTACAGATATGAAGAAGACAACGGATACTTTCAAGCGATTACAAGCCGCGATGAAGGACATAAACGGCGACCGGACACAACTCATCCGGACACAGCAAGACCAGATTGATTATCTGCGGGAAAAAGTGGCCGTTTTGGAAGAGATTGCGATGGAAAAGAACGGCGGAAAGAAGCCGGAGTTTTCCGACGACCAGAAAAAACGGTTGGCATATCGCGGGAAAAAGCTGAGTGAATTTCTGCTGTCGGAAGTAGAACGGACATATTCTCCCGGAACATTGTATTCCTGGTTCAGGGAGCTAGTCGGACAGAAATACGACAGTACGGGGAGATCCGGTCAGAAGAAACGCGGTCGCAAACCGATCTCAACGGAGATTGTCCAAGAGACGCGTACTCTCGCGGAACGCAATCCCGATTGGGGTTACGACCATATTGCCGGGACGATGCAATATCTTGGATTCGATATTTCCGCTTCGACGGTCCGGAAAATATTGAACGATCACGGAATCGTACCAGACCCGGAACGACGCAAGCGCGGCGATTGGCCGCAGTTTCTTGAGACGCAGCAGTTTTTTACCGGGGCAACGGACTTTGCACAGGTCGAAATGCTAACGCCGTTCGGAATTGTCCGGCAAAGTTTGTTGTTTTTCATGGACATTGGCAAGCGTGAAGTCCGCTTTGGCGGTATGGCACATAATCCCGACTCCAACTGGACAACGCAGATTGCCAGGAATATGTGCGACATGTTTGACGGCTTCATGCGCGAAAAGAAATATTTGATTCACGACCGCGACAGCCTGTTCAACAAGCGGTTCGATGCGATCTTCGAATCCATCGGCATCACAATAAAGAGATTGCCGCCGTTTACACCGCAGATGAATGGGCGGATGGAAAACTTCATGCGGGCCTTGAAAACCGAATGTATGGACAAGATTATATTCACGGCGGAATGGCAAATTAGGCTTGCCGCCAAAGAGTATCTCGAATATTACAACCATTACCGTCCGACTTCCGCTTTGGACGGAAAAATGATCAATCCCTATCCGCAGGACGATGAGGGGAAGATTCAAGAAATATCATTCCTCGGCGGTCTGCTTCACGGTTACAAGAGAGTGAAACAGGCGGCCTGATGAATAAAAACACCCTCCGTAAAACAGTCATTCTCCAAAACAAGCAACCGGGGCAAGGTTGTTCTTGATTTATCGAAATTTCCTCGCGTTCAGACTTGTCGCAGACCCGTATGCGTAAGCTCAAAAACAGCAAACGGAGAATCACGAAGGCTCATATCTATCTCGGAATCCGCAGACGGAAATTTACAGGTCGGCGGTTTGATACCCATTGAGAAAAATCGGATTTGAACTCAATTTCCAAACGGAGAACAAGTTCGAAAAAATAAAAACACCCTCCACGAAAAAATGCCCGGAAAAGGAAAAGACTGAAAAGACGTTTTTACCAATGCCAGACGGAGAGTCCGGCGGAAAGCACAACGGCTGAAACCGTTTTTCCGCCCCGCTCTCCCGTTTTTTTTCTCAATATTCCGACGGGAAAGTGTTAAACATCCGGATATTCGTAGGTCTCGCCGCAGAAATTCCGGAAAGTCGTCGTATTGCCTTCCGTCCTGCACTTGTATTCGGGCAGCAGCGGAATCTTTCCGCCGCCGTGCGGAAGATCCACCACGAATTGCGGCACGGCGAGACCGCTGGTCCATCCGCGAAGTCCATCCATGATTTCGAGCCCCTTCGCAAGAGGAGTCCGGAAGTGTTCGGTCCCATAGACCAGATCGGTCTGAAAAATGTAATAGGGACGAACCCGCGCCATAAGAAGCTTGTGCATCAGAAGGCGCATGACTTCCGGATCGTCGTTGACTCCCTTCAGGAGGACGGTTTGGCTTCCGAGCGGAATTCCCGCGTCGGCCAGCTTCCCCAGCGCCTTGACGGACTCGGGCGTCAGTTCATCCGGATGGTTGAAATGGACGTTGATGTAAAGAGGATGATACTTCTTCAGCATCGAAACCAGTTTCCCCGTGATGCGTTCCGGAAGAACGCAGGGAGTCCGGGTTCCGATCCGGAGAATCTGCACATGGGGGATGGGACGGAGAGAACTCAGGATATATTCAATCCGGTCATCTTCGAGCAGGAAAGGGTCCCCTCCCGAAATCAGGACATCCCGGATTTCAGAGTGGGAGCGGATGTATTCCACGCCTTCATCGAGATGCTTCCGGTCGACGCACATGGGCGTGCGGAACTTTCGCTTCCGGGTGCAGAAACGGCAATACATCGCACACTGGTTTGAAGCCAGGAAGAGACAGCGGTCCGGGTAACGGTGGACAATGCACGGAACGGGAGCGTGTTTCTCCTCGCTGAGCGGATCGTCCATCAGGTCCTCGTGCCCTTCCAGTTCATGTTCATCCGGAACACATTGCCGGTAGATTGCATCGCCCTTGTTCCGGATCAGGGATAAATAATAGGGTGTAATCCGGAGCTGGAACGCGGTGGCAACCTCCCGTAATCTTTCCGCCGACAACTGAAAGCGGTCTGCCAGTTCATTCACATCGCAGACCGACTTCCGCAAAGACATTTGCCATTTTTCCATGTGAGTTTATTTCCTTGTTTTATCGGAAACGACGGGTGAAAATAAGCCGGTCGTCCCCCATTGCGTAAAAATCTTTGATTCTGGCTTCGACTTCATATCCGTTCCGGCGGTAGAAATCCTGCGTCCCCGCGTATTTTCCTGTGGAAGAAGTTTCGATGATGATCAGGCGTCCGCCGCGCCCGCAGCACTCTTTTTCCGCGAAAGACAGCAGTTTTTTGCCGATTCCCCGCCGCTGGCGGGCGGGGTCGACGACAATCCAGTAAAGGTCGAATGTGAATTCAGTCGCGGGGGTCGGACCGTAACAGACATATCCGGCAAGTTCTCCGTTTTCTTCCGCCACATGGATGATATAGTCTTTCTGCTCCGGACGGTTCAGCCAGATATCCATCAGCTCAAAGGCCACCTCCACCTCCGCCTGCGTGAACATTCCGGTCTTGCGGACAATTTCCAGGAGGGGATCGAAATCGTCCTTTGCCATTGGCCGGATGGAAACGGTGTCTGTCATGGTTTCCTCCTTGCGGGTTGGTTTGCCAGTGCCTCGGAGACGACCATCCGCACAAACTCGGCGTAGGTGAGACGGCTTGCCGCCAGCGCCTTGGCATATCCAGCATCAAAAGAAATATCGGGATTCGGATTGTATTCCAGCACAAAAATCCGGTCGTTCCGGTCAACGCGGAAGTCAACGCGCCCATAGGAATTCGCTTCCAGCGCATGATACGCCGTCAACGCGGCATCCTGCAGACGGCTTTTCAGTTCCCGGGAAATATCGGCCGGACAGCGAGACGGGGTCGTCTTATACAACTCATTGTCCTCCAACCATTTCGCCTCGTATCCGGTAATCCGGTCGCAGTTCCCGGGCAGATGGGAAAAGTCAATCTCGGAAGGCTCCAGCGCCCGAACGGTTTTTCCATCCGAAAGAACCGCCACATTGAACTCGCGCCCGTCGATATATTCTTCCAGAAGAACACCGTCACGAGGATATTTTTCCAGCAGAAGGGAGACCTTTTCGCGCATGGCGTTCTCATCCCGGACGACCGCGTCATGGAAAATTCCAAGGCTGGCATCCTCGCAGGCGGGTTTGACTATCAGCGGGAAGGCAAGCCCTTCCGGCAAGTGCGCCGGAACGTTTTTCAGCCGGAGGCCCCCCGGAACGGAAAGGCCGTGTGAACGGAACAGCTCTTTTGCCAGCGGTTTGTTGCGGGACATGCCGAGAGTCAGCGGATTCGCGCCGGTAAATGGAATTCCGATCATCTCAAGCATGGCGGCAAAATGCATCTCGAATCCGGAATCGCCGTCCACGCCTTCGCAGAGATTGAAAACGACATCCGCCCCGGAATCCGCGATCGACTTCCACGATTCGTGCGGGTCGGAGACGGTCAATTCCTCCGTAAGGATTCCAAGCGTGCGACAGGCGGTTTTGACGGCTTCCACTTCATTTTTGACTCCGGACTCCGAAATGCGGTCCACTTCATCGGTTTGTTTTCCCACGTCATTGCTGACAATCAAGATCAAGTTTGAAGAGGAGTTATATGGAATGTTCATGAATCGCCCCGGGAAAACGTGTTTTCGCCGCGCTGATTACTTTTTCGAAGATCCGGGCATAAGAATACCCGGCGGACCGTGCCGCTTTCGGGAAACAGGAATTATCCTTGGGGTCGGGCAGAATGCCGGGAATCGGATTGACCTCGATGATATTCGGCCTCCCGTGCGCATCCAGACGCACATCCATCCGGCACCAGTCCCGGAGCTCCAATACACGGAACGTCCGCTTGACCAGATCTTCGATCGCGTTCCGTTCCGTCCGGGAAAGAGGCGCCGGACATTCGAAAATACGGAGAGGAGCCTTCGGGGTGTCCCAGACCCATTTCGCTTCGTAGGAGTAGATTTTCCTCGCGCCGGGCGGAAGTTGTGAAAAATCAAGTGCAACGATCGGCAGGATTTCCAGGTCGTCCCCGTTCCCGATCATCGCGACCGTATATTCCGCCCCCGGCAGGAAGGCTTCCAGAATCACGGGCTGTCCGTAAAGCTCAAGGCTCTCCCGGATCAGTTTCCGCGCCTGTTTTTCGTTTTCCACCACCGACTTGTCGAAAATCCCCTTGCTGCTTCCCTCCGCGACCGGTTTGACAATCGCGGGAAACTCCATCCCGGACAAATCGATGCGCTCCCCGGACCGGAATGTCCGGAAAGGTGCGTTGGGAACCCCATTCGCGGTAAGGATTTCCTTGCAGTGGCCCTTGTGGAGACAGATTCCGAGCGACAGAGGGCCGGAACCCGTATAAGGCAGGGAAAGTTTTTCGCAGATCATCGGGACATAGGATTCGCGGCAATCTCCGAAAAGGCCTTCCGCGATGTTGTAGACAAGGTCAGGAGCAAGTCGTTTGAGCTTTGCTTCGAGTCCGGCGTCCGCCTCCAATCCGTGGACTTCATGTCCAAACGAGGAGATCGCTTCTTTCACAGCGTTGATGGTGGTGGCGGAATCGCCCTCCGCTAAGATTTCGGCCGGGACTCCTTCTGCGGATGCGGGATTACGCCGAAGATATTCTTTCAGCAGGCCGCGTTTACTGCTATATGCCAAAGCTATTTTCATTTTGCCGGAAATATTCCCCGCATTTTCTGCTTCAACTGTTGCAGTGCAATGTTTTCCTCCTTCAAGTCTTCCATTGCATCGTGGGTATTATTGGAGCTATTCTACCCATTCCACCGAACCCTGTAATTATTGAGCCTGTACCGTAACATCTTTTGTTGTAATGTCAAATAAAAATAATGGTTTTTGGACAGTAAAAACAACTTTTTTTTAAAATAATTTTTCAGGAACCCGTTCCGGTGAAAACGCAACAGTTTTTTTTCAATTCCAATTTGCTTTTTTCATTATCCGGTGATAAATTACGACCTTGTCCGTCGTTTGAAACTGAACGACGGACAAGGTCATTTTTTTTCAAAAAGGACGATATCATCACGGCCTTGGTCCATTTCTGATTTTCCACGGAGGGGACTCCCTGAAACAGGCCTGTTTTACGAGTTGTTTCTTTAAAAGAAGGAGATATAGTAGAGACGGGCATTGTCATGACAAAGACGTGAAGGCATGTCTGAAAACGTTTGGGGGTTATATATAATAATGATAAACAAACTTTTGATTGCCGCCGTCCTTCTGGCAACTGTTTCCGCCAGCGCTGTGGAGACTTCCATGACGGAGGAAGTGAAAAAATTGGAACTCCGGCCGGTAAAAGCTCCGACGGAGACGATTCGCCTGGAATTCGACACCCCGGTTTCCCTGACCGCCGACCAGAGAAAAGAAATTGAATGTTTTCTTGACTTTCCCCTGAAGGCAAATCGCCGGTTCATCCGTCTTGAAATTCTCGATTCCGACGGAAAAGTCCGGTTCCGCTGCGATACTCCCGGAAACATTTCGCTCCGCGATGCGGCGGGGAAACAAGTCGGGAACTCCATCATTTTTTCCGTCATGACCTTCTCCAAACCGGGTGCGGACGGGAAAAACCTGCGTCTGTATGGTCTCAACTATGAGATCGTGGACGGAATGCCGGAATGGGAAAAGGGTTTTCCGGAAACCCTGAAAAAGATCGTGGAACTGAACAAAGCGAACTTCAGGAAGCCCCCGGTAACGTTACATTCCGTAAAACAGGCGGAAGAATTCTTTGCAAAAACGAAAAAGCTGAAAACGGACATGACGTTGAATGATGTCATCGCAATCCTCGGTCCGCCGGACAAAATGCAGACACCGAGTCCGAAAAAACTTCTGCCGGCGGGACCGGCGGTGACTGCCCGCTATCTTTATTATTATCTTTACCGTATCGGTTCTTCATTTTCCCCGGAGGATATCTTCGTGGTTTTCCAGTTGGATTATCCTGATTATCCGAACCGTCGCAGGACCGCCCTGAAAGCATTGTACCCGGACGACGAAGCTCTCAATATCCGGGACATGCCGGAAGAAGAGAAAACCGTAAATAATGGACACTCTGAAAAAACAACGACTTCCGAACACTCTATTTTGCCCTCCGCCATTTCAAACGAACAGTCTCCCTCCCCGGCGAAAGTGGGGGAACCCGCGCCGGAACCGATGAAGAAATTGGAAGTCAAATCGAAAATTAATCCATCGGATGTTGTCCAGTTGGAGTTCGACACCCCCCTCACACTGTCCCCGGAACAGAAAAAGGAACTGGAACGATTCCTTTTTTATTTTCCAAGGACCAGTTGCCGCATCCTCCGTGTTGAACACCTTGATGCCAATGACAAGCTTCTGAGCCAGTATGACTGTGCAGGAGACGTCTCGACTCGCGACTCGGACGGGAAACCAGTCGGCGTTCTTTTTCCCTTTCCATATATTGTCCGAAAGAGCGATGTCGACGGGACCAAAGTGCGCCTCTGCGGAAGCGACTTTGGAAAGGTGGACGGAATGGGTTCATGGGAGAGAAATTTTCCGGAGTTTCTCAAACGAGTCGAAAAACTGAACATGGTGAAGTTCGAACAGCCGCCGGTAAAACTCCTCTCCGCAGAGCAGACGAAAGAGTTCTTCGAAAAAGCAAAAGCCCTGAAACCGGACATGTCGGCAAACGAAGCCATCGCGATTCTCGGAAAACCGGATTTGGACTCAGAGACAGCGCCGCGTCGAGAAGGAAGAGGAGGAATTTCCCGTTTGCCCCGCTCTTCCGTGCGTCTTCTCTATTATTATTTTTATCGGGCCTATGATGAGCCCATCGGCATCAACGATCTTTTTGTACTGCTGCAATTCCACCATCCGACCCCCGCGGATCGTACAAAAAACAATCTGAAAACCTTGTTCGCCGGAACCCAGGAAGAACGTTTCCGTGCCGCACAAGGGAACGCGTCCCGAAGAGAATCCCGTTTTTCCGGCGGAATGACCGAACGTTCGCTCCCTGCGGAGGGGAGGAAACGGAGAATCAGCGAGCCGCGGAGAACTCTGTCCGACGGAAAAACCAGAGCCATTGACTTCAATATGCCAGAAAGCATTATACTATTGCATGATGAGCATCCTTTTTCGAGTCAGGATTTCCTTACCCGGATGATTCCGGAAGTCCAATACGGGACCGGAAGCCAACAGCGTTCATCCGGACGGATCGTCCGTTCCAGCCGAACAGATGGAAACAAACCTGATCGTCTTCTCTTAAACCCGGACGGCACAAGGCGCGGATATCCGTTCCGTCTCGAATGGCTGAAGGAGGAAACCGATCTGGAAGAACTGGATCTATCCCAGATTGCCCAGATGGAACTTGATTCTACGCGTCTTCCGAAACTTCGCGTTCTGAAACTCGGCGGACAGATTTCGGGTCTGGAAAAACTCGATCTTCCCGCACTGGAGACACTGGAAATCTCCGGGACGCCTCAACCGCCCGGAGGAGAAATCCACATACGTCAAAATTACAGAAGAGGAAACCCCACCTTTCCGGATGCGCCACCGTTCCGCCTTTCCCGGAACCTACCTAACCTGAAGAAGCTTGTCCTGAAAGGGAATCCGGGCGACTTCGACTTCTCCACCCTCTCGGACAGGAATCTGGAAAGCGTCTCTCTGAGATATTGCAAAGCCGGACAAATTGCCGTTTTCCGCGGACAGAAGCTCAAGGAGCTGACGTTCAGTCTTTACGGAAAGAATGACCCGAAACCGGTTGAGGAACTTCTCGCATCGTTTCCGCTGGAAAAACTGCAATTCTCCGGCAAGCTCAAGGATTACAGTTTTCTTAAGAACAAAAAACTACGCGAATTGTCCTTGCGCCCCATTGGGGATAAAGAAGTTTCTTTCGATCCGGAATGGCTGCGCGGTCAGCCTCTCGAAAAAGTGACGATCTCCAGTAACTTCGGCGACAAAGCCACCGACTGGACGGTCCTGAAAAGTATGCCGAACCTCCGGGAACTGATCTTTATCGGCGTGGCGATCTCCGATCCGGCCGCCTTTGCCGGACTCCCCGTGGAGAAACTTTCCCTCCAGCAATGCTATTTCGAAAAACCGGAGGTTCTGGAAGCCATCGCCCGGATGCCGAACCTTCAGATGCTTAATATCGGTCGGATTAACTATGTATCTCCCGATCTTCCGAGGAAAGAGTCAAACCTCAACGCCGACTTTCAGTGGGAAAAACTCTCCACCCTTCCGCTGAAAGCATTTTCCTATTGGGGCCCCCGAAGCGATTTTCTGCAACAGTTCCGGTCGCTTGAATGTCTGAAAATCACCGACACTTCGAAAGAAGGAGTCATTCAGGTCAAAAACGTGAAATGCGCCAGACCGCTCAAGATTCTCGTTTTGAACAAGGGAGTCATGAATACGATGTCCCCGCAACAGCCGGGAGAGGCTCGTTCCACGATGATCCAGCGGATACAGAACCCCGAAATCGCCGAACGCATCATCGTGAATTCAACGTCCCTGTTCTTCTTCTGACGCCGTCAAAGCACGACGCGGATCGTTTCCCCGTTTTTCACGACGGACAGTTCCGCGCCGCTTCCTTTCAATGGTGTGTCGGCTGGTTCGGAAACAT
>CAYWZD010000111.1:0-7894 GCA_964462755.1 uncultured Victivallales bacterium
AGAAACGCTTCCCTCCTTTTCTCTTGAATTCCAAGAACTCCACTGACGCAATACAAAACCTTGCCTCAATCGAAGATTTTTGTATCGCAGACGATGAATGCAATTCATGACCGGATGCTGCTGCGGTCCCGGATGAAACACAATGAGCTCAACATTCAGACGCGCGGAACATTCAGATAGGCAGGATTCCTGCGGATTGCCGGATGGATGTATTTCGACAGCTGATCCTGTGTCTCTATCCGCCGGAACATGTGAGGCGTAATACCGAATTCCTTCCTGAACTCCCGCGCAAAAAAATCCGGATCGTTGTATCCGTACATCGAAGCCACTTCCTTGACCAGCGTATTCTTCTGCGTCAACTGCCATGCGCTGTTCAGAAGTCGCTGGCGGATCACAAATTGCATCGGGGAACACCCCAGCCGTTTTTTGAACAGCCGGAAAAGCGCGGGTTCGGATATCTTGAACGCAAGAGAAAGATCCCGAATACTCCGGAAGGATTGCGGAAGACGGCTGATGGCGAAAACGATCTTGTCAAAGCTGTCCAGATTGTTATACCGGTGAACATGGCGTTTTACTTCCGCGATAAAGGAGAAAATCAGAGAGGAAATATCCCGTCTGAGATTTTCTCCGCGGCCTTCGTCCGCCATCGTTCTGATTGCCGCGTAGAATGTCCGCAGACGGGCGGAATCCGCAATGTGAATGACGGGATCGCTGTCCGGGAGCATTGCGAAGGAAAAAAAGTATTCCATGAGAAGATCGTTGGCGACGAGGATGGAAAATTTCTCAAGCGCGGTATTGGGCGAGGCCGCGATGCAGAGTTCGAGTCCGGGACGGCAGCAGAGAAAGTCATCTTTTTTCAGAGGATATTTCTTCCCGTTCACAGTGAGCATTCCCTCTCCGGCGGTCACGAACTCGAGTCCCCAGTAAAAATGAAGCCGGGAGACCGCGGAGGACGGATAAACCCTGCCTCCGCATCTGACCGTGGATTCGACAAGACCGTAGAACTGAAGGTCGATCACTTCGGCTCGACTGCTGAATTTATGATCGACCCAGGATGTTTCAATGGCATTCCTGCCGATGAGCCTTCGAACTTGAAATTCACTTTCCTGCATGGCTTCCCTCCATTTGCAAATATAATCCGGATTTATGTAAATATAATCCGGATTTCAGCTATTGTCAAATTATTTTCCAAGTGTTATAATATCTTTAGCAGAAGAGAAGAAAATCATTGCCGGCACCTTTTAAATGGAGGAATGCATTCCTATGAAAATCAAAATCGATTGTCTGTTCCGCTTTACTTTGGTGGAACTCCTTGTTGTAATTGCGGTCATCGCCATTTTGGCGGCCATGTTGCTGCCTGCGCTGGGACAGGCTCGGAATTCGGCGCATGAGGCACAATGCCGGAACAATCTCCGGCAGACGTGCATGACCGTGCTCAGTTATTCGAATGACTACAACGAATGGGATGTCTGCAACTGGCAGGTTTACGGCAGCGGCAGCGGTATCTATTACACGTGGTATGAGTTTCTGGGCGGATGGGGGTTGAATTACTTCCCGTCTCATGTGAAGTGGACCGCTCCCTATTCTTCCTCCTTTCTCCGGTGTCCTTCCATCAATAGCAACAGCTTTCTGGCTTACGCGATCAACAACAATCTCAAAGACGGGGCGGATTCCATGTCCAGTTATGTCCGGACAACCCAACCGCCATATTTGTTCAAACCGTCCTCGGTCAGGCGTCCGTCGCTTCTGGCCTATTTCATGTGTTCGGAAAATTACGGAGGGAGCGGCTATTTTCAGGCTCCGCACAAGGGGAAAACCAATTTTGTATTTATTGATGCGCATGTTGAAAGCATAAACATGCTTAGCCGGACACCTTCCTACTGGATTCAAACCCCGACTTCCTTGAATCCGGGAATTCCGAAATATTACATCGGAGGTCAGGTCCCGTTGAAGCTGTAACCGTAATATTTTCATATCAAAACCAAAAACAAGGGAACAGACATGAAATTTTCCAAAGAGCTTATTGTTGCGTTGTTTTCACTGTCGGTGCTTGCCGTGTGTGCGCAAAAACAGGCAGAACCCGTCTTTGAAACGGAATTCTCTCCTGATGGGAAAACAGTTCGGGACGCGGTTTCTCCGCATGGAGTTGTCCAGCTTCGCGGCGGAACCCGGATCGCCGATTCTCCGATCGGAAAGGTTTTCGTTTTCGATGGGAAAATCGGGTCTTGCGCGGAGATCGCCGATCCGAAATTGAATCTGCCGGAAGAGTTCACTGTTTCGGGGTGGTTTTATGCGAACGTGCTTCCGGTTTCTTCCAATCCGGACAACCGGCGGTCCGCGGGACTTTTCTGTCGCGGCTGGAAAACGCGGTCCGAGATCGGTCCCGCCGGAAATATCTGGATTCAATTCGAATCAAACAAGGAACAATTCACGATGAGTTCAAGGGGAAAGCTGATCCAGTCTTGCCACTGGACTCATCTAGCCTTTACATATTCGCTGAAGAACAAGAAATACGAGATGTTCGTGAATGGGGAAAGAGTCGGCAGCGGATGGAAAAATTACAAGGAGATCGAACCGGAGAAAAACAATTCCGGCAATGTCTTCATGATGGGCAGCCTGCCGAATTATTTTCCGCTGGATGGTAGGACCGGACGTTCCCGTGTATATGCGGAAGCACTGTCGGCCGAAGCGGTCAACGATTCGGAACGTGACATCGCCGTTCTTCTGCTGAAACACTTTCGGAAGGAACTGTCCGGAATAAAGGTGGCCAACGAGACGCTGACCCGGATAGACGCTCTTCTTCAACAGCAGAAGATTCCCTTGTCCGCTGTTGCCGATCTTTCCCGGAAAGTCGTAAATCTCAAGGCGACACAGCTCATGATCGACAAAGGGGTTGTAACTAACGACACCTGTTATTATACGGTTGTCGATCCGAATTCGCAGAATATTTACAACTACGATTCCCCGCTTCCCGAAGAGGGGATCAACGGGAAGGTGCTGGTTGCGGCGACTCCGGGCGAATATGAGGAAGCTTCGTTCATCGTGACGCCGCTTCGGGACGTCAAGTCGTTCATTCCCCGTCTCGAACCCTTCAGGAACGGCTCCGGTAAAACGATCGGACCGGAAGCCGTGGACATCCGGCTTGCCAAGCTCATGTTTTTCGTCGGCGGCGGGAAGAGCCGTCTCTTGTGCCCGGTTGTCCTGCTCCATGACGACGCTCTTGTCAAGGTGGATCTTGAAAAACAGGAAAACTATCTGCGTTATTCTTTCCCGGATGGAGAAAAATATGTCTGCATCAGCAAGGACGGCACGGGAAAGGAACTCTTCAATTTATTCATGCCGGTGGAAAAGTTTCCGATCCATGACAGTCCTGTTCTTAAACCTGCTCCGCTGACCCGGAACCGCATCCAGCAGTACTGGCTGACCCTGAAGGTGCCGGACAATGCCGCTCCTGGGCTGTATACATCCAGAATCGATCTGCTGGCCGACGGCAAATGTGTTTCAAGCATTCCTTTCAAACTGCGGGTTCTTCCGTTCAAGCTGCCCGCGCCCGGCACAAATTACGATCCCGGACGCGAATTTCACAGCGCCATTTACTACAGGGCGTACAAGTTTCGTCTTTCCGATCCTTCCTCGAAGGGTTCCATCGGCACTACCGGAAGGAATCTTGCCCAGTTCAAGGAAGAGTTGAAAAACCTGAAGGAACACGGCGTCAACGATCCATATATGATGATCTCCGTGCCGTTCACCCGGTGGCGCTGGCGTTCCTGGAACTCGAACGAGGAGGGGCGTCTGCAGGAAATCACTCCGGAACAGAGGGATTATACGGTCCGTTTCCTGAAAACCCTCTTTGAGTCGGGGATGAATGCCCGTCCGGTTTGTTTTCAGAGCGATACTTCCAACGCGGGATTCGAGATGTTTTATGAAAAAGGGAAACATGAAGAGTCCCTGAAGAAGATCATAAAAGATGCCCAGGATATCGTTCAGGAAGCCTGCGGACACAGGGAGATCATGTTCTATGCCCGGGACGAGGCCACGGGAGAAGGGATTCCGAAGCAATATCCGGTCTGGAAGGATATCCGCGCCAATGGAGCCGGAGTTTTTGCCACGGGGCTGATCACGGATGTGAAAAACGTCGCTGGCCATGTGGATGTCTATGTGGCCTCCAATGTGCCGCGTCGGGATTGCGCCCGAGAGATCCGCGAAAAAGGCGGCGAGAAGGCCAGAATCTGGTCCTATGCCAATCCGATGGCCGGTGCGAAGTATGATGCTTATTCATACCGTAAAAACTACGGATACAAACTTTATCATGCGAACTACGATGGCGCATGCAGCTACAGTTACAACTCCTGCGCCGGCGATCCCTGGAATCCTTTTGACAGCCATGAAATCGGTCTTGCCTTCATCCTGCCGACCGCGGACGGGGTTCTCGACACTCCCTCGTGGCAGGGATACCGCGAGGCCCGGGATGATGTGCGCTACGCCACCAAACTGCGGCAGGAAATCCTCCGCGTGAAGAAGTCCGGTTCGCCGGACGCCGTGAAGCTGGCGCAAAAAGCGGATGCCTTCCTTGAAAACATGAAAGTGGACGATCCCAACTTCGATCCCTCATGGACCCGTCTCCAGATTATCGGACTCATTCTTGAACTCACCGGAAAATAAAGGCAGACCTCCCATGAAAATCCGAATGATATTTCTCTTCTTTCTCGTCTGTGCTCTCTGCACTGGTATGGAAAACAAAAATTGCACAGCCTCCTATTCCGCCGTTACGCCGGTTCTTGACGGGCGGATCGAAGGAGATTCCGCCTGGAGTTCCATCCCGTGGAATAGCGGGTTCGCCCAATTCCGGACCGACCGGAAGCCGGTTGCGGATACCCGTTTCAAGGTGCTGTACACGAAGGATGCCCTGTACGTTGCCGTTGAATGTGTCGAACCGCGCATGAAACAGGTCTCTGCCCGGAAAATATCTCCCGTGGAGTTTTGGATCGGGGATTCTGTGGAGCTTTTCCTTGTCCCCGGCAAAAACGAACTGGTTCATCTGGCTGTCTGTTTCAATAACCGTGAAACCAATTCCGAGATCGGCTCACTCACGGCAAGACGGCTCAACCAATACATCGGATGGCTCGGCATGGTATCCGCCGGAACTTCTTCCTGGAGCGCCGAATTTGCTCTGCCCCTGGGACTGACCGGGGGTTCCCCCGGAAAGTCCGGACGGACGATCCCCTTCAACGTCTGCCGGCATTCTTCTCCGGACAATGAACTTTCCAGCTGGGCCTTTCAGAAATCCAGTTTCCATGACATCGAAAATTTCGGCAGCCTGACATTTGCGCCTCCGCCTGAAAATGTTCTGCCGGAGATCGCGGCTTCACTGATGAAACCGCACTGGATTTCCCTGATCAAACGCTGGGAGGTCCTGCGGGCCGATCCTTCCTGGGAGCCGATTTTCAGGGACCTCAAAAAAGAATACGATGCTCTGGAGGCGGTCTATGCGAATCCGGTGGAATATGCCCGGAACGCTCCGGCGTTCGCGGAGAATCTGGCTGCCATCGAGAAACAGGCGGGCATTCTGGAGAAAAAACAGCATGCCCGGCTCCGGAAGATGCTTTTTGATGAATGAATCCGCACGGCATGATGTCAGAGGGAGAGCTTTATGAATCGGAGTGTCGTATGTGAAGTCAAATCGGGACTGCTGAAGGTGATTTTCAGCAGGGAATGCGGTCCTCTTCCCTGTGAGATTGTTGCGGAAGAATTCGGCGGCGTGGAAACAACCCTTGTCCGGGAAAGCGCGCCGGGAATGTCGCTCGAACTGGAAGACGGGACGAAGATTTTCCCGGTCGTCAGGGAGGCCATCCGCTACGAAAAGGACGGCGCTCAATATGTCGAGTTCAACCACATGCCGTGGATGGATGCGGAAGGTCGGACGGTCCCGCATTTCCTTGCGTCGGTCAAACACGAATTCCTCCCGGACGGCACGGCCTTTTCCTCCGGCTTCTTCATGTCCGAATGCTTCGATCCTCCCGCCGTGAAGAATTTCAGGATTGCCGTTTCCCCGGATTTCAGCTCATTCGACGATGTGCGATGGGCTTTCTCCCGCCGGGGGACGAACTTCGACGGGAGCGTCATTCAAGATATGGCGCCCAGTCGTTTCCTTCCGCGCGGGAAAAACATCGAAGCCGACGGAATTTTCCCCCATGCCGTTTTTAATGCCGTTCGCGACGACGGGCCTTCCCTCTGCGCGGAATTTTTCATGGAGGGGGGGACCACGCTTTCCGGCCAACCCGGAGAAAATGCCTCGGCGATCCGGTGGCGGGCAGGAAGTCCCGAAATCGAATGGAATTTTCAGACGAGGCTTCTTTCCGGGCAGCGCCTGCCGGTTCAGTGGCGCAACCAGTGGGGATGGGGCATCCGTCCCGCGGTGCGTTTCCGCCATCTTCCGCCGATGACGATGTATCACTATATCGACAACCGGTTCGGTTTGCGGTATCCGTCCCGGGAAGGGATGGCGGCGCTTGCGGACGCGGGGTGCGATGTTCTGGTCCTCCACGAAAATTGGCGTCTGGACCCACAGGACGGCGGAGTGCCGTATGATGCCGGAGAACTGAAACGTGTGATCGAAACCGCTCATTGCCATCGTATCCGGGTTGCCCTCTATATCCGGGGAAATGAAAACACCGTTCTGGAAACGGCCGCGGCATGGTTCGAACGCTTGCTCCAGCGGAATTTCGACGGACTTTACATGGATTTCGGCAGTCCGTTCTGCATGGCGCTGCCGCCCACTGAGAACGATATGGAAGGGAGAATCTGTTTCAGGGGACATTACATGAATTTGCGCGGCCTCCGGGAATGTGTCGGTCCGGACGGCCTTCTTTATTCCCACACGGGGACGCATTTCTCGCTGGTCGGGATTTCCTTTGCGACCGGATATGTGTCCGGCGAGGGGGAACGCGGCCTTCTGGTCCGGGACCGGGTGTCGCATGAATATTTCAGCATGTCCGCCGCCGTTCCCGGAACCATGTGGACCGCCGCGTTTCCCGAATACTCCTCGTCCGTGATGATCCCGTTTCTCGCGGCGGCGGGACAATATCCGCACAGTCCGCTCGGAGATCAGTGTCCGAGTTCGTCGCTGGCCCATCCGCCCGAACCGGGAATCAACGACCTCTGTTTTCGTCCGCTCTGGAAACTCTGGAGTCTTTTCAGGGAGGAAAAAAACATCGAATTTTTTACAGACTTCAACTCGCGCGGCATTTTTCCGGAAGAGAAGGAATGCGGCCATTGCCTGATGATTTCCCGGGACCGGAGCAGGGCGCTGTTTGTCTGTTCGAATTTTACCGCGGAACCCCGGGCGTGGAAAGTGACTCCCCGGTGGGACCATATGGATTTCACGCCCAGCGATGCCACTTGCTGGAGACTTTCTCCCGATGCCGTTTCTCCCGGTGAACCGGTTCCGTGTGATCCCGCGAATCTTGAAATTACGCTTCCTCCTCACGCGGCCGCCGCATTTTTCCTGACGAAAACCCCATTTGATTTCATGGAATTCAGACGTCCTTACCATGAACCCGGAATTCCGGGCAGGGGGTGGCTGGAAGAAGTTGCGCTCCAGCGGAAACTTCGGGAAGAACCGCCGCGCTGGAAAAAGGTTTTCCTCAAAGTCTCCCTTCCGCTTTCTTTCGTGACAGCATTCGAGAAATCACTGATCGCCGACCTTTTCAACAATCAGGTTTGCCTTGTAGAATTTCAGGAGGACGGTTCTTTCCGGACATTGGCGGACATCAAAACCGTCGACGGCAGGGATCTGTTTCCCGGAGATTCCTCCGTCGAGATTTCTCTGTCGGACCGGCTGCCGTCCGGCCTTCACTGTCTCGGACTTTATTCCACGCATTCCGGGGCGCCTTAC
>CAYWZD010000111.1:7906-10217 GCA_964462755.1 uncultured Victivallales bacterium
AGTTCTTTTCGATGGCGAAGGACAATCGTATCAACTGATCTTCCGGAATGAACTGGAACCGGACCGCGCTTTCCTCCACTGGGAAACGCTCCTGTGAAAAAATTCTGATGGTTGATCTTCCCTCCCCATTATGTCGCGATCATGCGACATTCAGTGTCCTTTCGGGTATGCATGGGAAAAAATATGTTCCGAAAGTTCCTCTCTTGATATTGCAGTATCGCTGAATTGCGACAGAATGTTGAATCTGTTGTCTGTTGCAATATTTTGATTACAATGATGTTATAACTGTTTTAAAAAGGTGGCATTAATCCTGCTGTTCTTTAGTTGTGGGAAAAAACGAAGCCACTATGGTGTTGTCGCTGGAACAACTCGAAAAGAATAACAGGAGATAAACTCATGCCGAGAGGTGATGGAACGGGTCCCATGGGAATGGGATCAATGTCGGGACGGGGTGCAGGTTTCTGCGCCGGGTACAATATGCCGGGATTTGCCAACCGCGGGTGTGGTATGGGCTCGGGGCTCGGAAGACGCGCCGGATTCCGTATCGCCGGAGCGGGGACGTGGCGGGGAGAGCCGACCGTGACGACCGGGGACGACAGAAAGGTGCTTCGGCGTCAGGTCGATGTGATGCAGAACCAGTTGGACGCCCTCAAGAAACGTCTTGACGAAACCGAATGATTCAAAAAACAATACGGATGGAAGAGACATCGCGATCTCTTCCGTCCGGAGGAGATTTTCAATGAAAGTGGCTATTACGACGGCGGGAGTTTCTCCGGATGCGGAATTGGAGCCGCGTTTCGGACGCGCCTCCCGTTTTCTGGTTGTCGATCCCGATACCGGGAAGTTCGAGATCGTGGAGAACCTCCGGAATCTGAATGCCGCGCAGGGGGCCGGGATTCAAGCGGCTCTGAAAGTGGCGGAAACCGGAGCGTCCGCGGTGATTACGGGACATTGCGGCCCGAAAGCTTTCCGGGTTCTGACGGAGGCGGAGATCAAGGTTTTCAATACGAATGCAAAGACGGTCGGCGAGGCCATTTCCCTTTATACGGAAGGGAAACTGGTCGTCGCCGGGAGCGCCGATGTGGAAGGCCACTGGGCATGAAAATAGCGGTGGCCTCCGGCAAGGGAGGAACAGGAAAAACCACGGTCTCGCTGGCACTGGCGGAGGCCGCCGGAGCGGGGACGCGTCTGCTGGATTGCGATGTGGAGGAGCCGAACTGTCATCTGTTCATTTCCGCAAAACCGGTTCGGAAAACCGTGACGGTTCTCAAGCCGGAAGCGGACGGGAGTCTCTGCACCGGCTGCCGGAAATGCATTGAGATTTGCCGCTTCAACGCGATTGCCGTTTTGAAGCAACGCATCCTGCTGTTCCCAGATATCTGCCACGGATGCGGCGGTTGTGTGCGGGTCTGTCCGACGGGCGCGCTGAAGGAAATTCCGTATGTAATCGGTGAAACGGGAAATTGCAACGCGGGAGATTTTTCCCTGACGGACGGATGTTTGTCCATCGGACAAACGATGTCGCCGCCGCTGATCCGGGCAGTGAAGCGGGAAGCCGGGGAAGGGCGCGGGATGGTCATCATCGACTCTCCTCCAGGGACGTCTTGTTCGATGATTGCGGCGGTCCGTAAGGCGGACTTCGTCCTGCTGGTTACGGAGCCGACTCCTTTCGGACTTCATGATCTGACGCTGGCCGTGGAGACTCTCCGCGAACTGAAGTTGTCCTTCGGGGTGGTTGTCAACCGTTCGGACAGCGGGGACGACCGGGTCCGTTCATATTGCCGGACGGAAGGCATCCCCATACTGCTGGAGATTCCGAACCGGCGGGAAGTCGCGGAAGCCTGTTCGCGCGGGGAAACTCTGCTTCGGGCCATGCCGGAATGGAAGGAGAAGTTTAAACATCTGTTACAAGAAATTGGGCGGAGAGCCGGAAGTGGGAGGAAGTCATGAAGGAACTGGTCGTCATCAGCGGGAAAGGGGGAACCGGCAAGACCAGCGTGACCGCATCATTCGCGGTAGTGGCAGGGCGTTCGGTTCTGGCCGATTGCGATGTGGACGCCGCCGATCTCCATCTGATTCTGAAGCCCGAAATCCGGGCGAAACATGAATTCATATCGGGATGGGAAGCACTCGTCAGCCCGGAGAAATGCCGTGGGTGCGGAAGTTGCCGGACGGTCTGCCGTTTCGGAGCGGTTGCAATCCGGGACGGCAAGGCGAAGATCGATCCCTTTTCCTGCGAAGGATGCGGTGTGTGTATGAAATTCTGTCCGGAGCAGGCGATCCTGTTTCCGGAGCGGCATTGCGGCGAGTG
>CAYWZD010000112.1:0-10195 GCA_964462755.1 uncultured Victivallales bacterium
GGTCCTTTACTTGAAATTCCACCGCCGCATCGCTCAAATTGTAGAGACTTTGCAGTATCATTATCTTGAACATCAGCACCACATCGAAGGCCTTCCGCCCAGCCGGACTCTTCCTCTCCTCTTCGCTCTTCCTCAATCTCTCAAGCTCAGGACGGAAATCCTCCCACGGAATCAGTTCATTCAACTTCGTCAGCGGATCCCCGCATCTCTCAAGTTCCTCCAGCCGGAAATCCTTGTCAAAAAAACTTTCTGTCATTTGCCAATCGCCTCTTCTGTATCGCATTCTTTACATAACGGAGATTTGCCTCCTTTTATTGTACAACAATTTCATTTTAAGAGGATCCCTTAAATATTAAGGAATCTGTGACTATGCCTTTGATTAGAATGGATGAATTGCTGAAGAAGGCCAAAAGAGAACAGTATGCAATCGGGGCTTTTGAGTGCTGGAACAATGCCATTATTCGGGGCTGGGAGACGTTTCCTATGCTTCTCCAGACAGTTGTGGCTTTACCTTGCCGTTTTATTGGCGTTTTACAATATGGGGGCTTGACGGGGTCCTGGAATTCGCTTCGAATGCGCCGGGAATCAAGTTGGCCTTGAACGGCACGGCTGGAGCAGCTGTGATTCAACCGGGACCGATGAATCATCCGAATTATCTGGAGGAATTTTTATGTGACATAGCCGGAGGTTCTCCTGAACTTGACACCGCTGCGGTATTGCATGCCTCGAATTTGGGATTGCAGCTGCAAGACATGGCGACCCGAGCGGCTGACTTCGGGTGATTGCATTTCCCGGAGAAAGGCAGGTCTCGCTTGCTGAAACACCGAGGGGTGAATTTTCACTCTTGGAATCGCAAGTGAACCGTCAGGAATTTCATACCATGGAGTTTCTTATTTTGTCTTTGCCGCGGAGAAACCGCTCCGGGCGGGGATTTCATGCCCGTCATGCCCCGTCCCCTCGCATGGCACTTTTTCCAAAATAAAAAAACTTAATTTTTTGACATTCCTTCTTGACAAGTTAAAAAATCCGATTATAATTATTGTCATAGACTACCCTATGGTATATTTTAAATCATGGAGTGATATTATGGAAATGCTGAATAAATCGGAAGCAATTGCCAAGGCCATTGAGGAAAAAATCCGAAATGGAGTTTATACCGATAAATTGCCGTCTGAACAAATGGTCGCCGATGAATATGCCACCGCCAGAATGACCGCAGCCAAGGCGTTGAATCTTCTGGTGGAGCGCGGACTGGCCGTACGTGTCCCCTTCCGGGGAACGTATGTCAGAAAGATGGAACAACGGAAAATCCGTGTGATGGGGAATGAACATTTCCTCCGGTGTCTGGCGGAATATGTGCCGCGCTGTTTCCCGGGAGTTTCCATTGTTCCCGTCCAGAAGCTCGATGAGGCGGAACTGATGATTCTGACGACATTTACCCCGTTCGAATATGAAAACCGTCTTCTTCCTCTCCCCCAGGCAATGATCGAGCGTATCGAAAAAGCGGACAGACATTATCCGCTGGCAACGAAACTTCATTGCAGCGGGAAAAACTGCTATGGAATTCCCGCGCTGTTTTCTCCGTTTCTGATGGCGTATGACCGCAAGATCATGCAGAAACTGGCCCCTGGATTCGATCCCTATGCACTTACCTTGGAAAAAATCCTGACCCTCAAGAAAAAAGCGGAAGCATTGAATATCGCCTTGTTCAGCCCGGTTCAGAATCCGGAGAGTCTTTTTTATTCCATTTTGTACAACATGCCGGACTTCCCTCCGAAAAGGAAGGACTATCAGAAAACCTTCGAGCTGTTCGACTCCCTGACGGATACCGGGAACCGGGAACAATCTCTGTTTCAGATGATTACCCGGCATGGGGCGACCATGCTTCACAGGAAAGAAGTGAGTTTCGACATCTGCCCCATTCCGCTGATCAATGGAACCCGCTATTGTTCTCTGGCGTCTGAAACGCTGTTCGTGAACCGCGATGCGGAGAAGCCCGAACTTCTTTTCGAGATTTGTGGAGCGTCCGTGATGCCGGATTTTCAGCGTCTCCTGACCGCAGGGCACTACGCGATCCCGATTCACCGGGATTGTGCGCTGGACAGCATCGGGTGTCCGGGGTATCGCGACGACTTCTTTTTCGCGGAAATCAGCCATCTTTATTTCGGACGCGGCAAACTGCCTTTTCCCGTCAAGCGCGAGATACGTTTCGCCTTCAACAATGAAACATTCACGGAAGAGGGCAAGGAAAATATTCTCAAAGCTCTCGGATATACCGAAAGTGAATCCAGACGCAACCGGATTCTGCTGGAAAAAACCCATTATTATACAGAAAGTGTTGTTGCATGAAAACCGTTCGCAAAGAGTTCACCGACTGCCACGGAAGAAAAATCACAGTCACTTACTGGACCTTGAAAGGAAAACAAAGCGGGCCCACGCTGACGATCATTGCCGGACAGCACGGAATGGAGCATTCGGGGCCCTGCTTCCTCCCGGAGCTGGCCGAGGAACTGGATAAAACCGATTTCGCCGGGACGATCCACATCTGTCCCTGCGCCAATCCCGCCGCGCTGGAACTTGACTATGAATTCTATCCGGAACACGAGGACCTGAGCAAAATCAATAATTATTATTATTCCTACTTCCGGCATTACTACTGTCCGTGGGGACTCGGGCGCATGGAAGCCATGACCATGTACAACATGAACCGCACCTGGAATCAGCCGGGAACGGGAATCGCCTTCGACATCACCCGCTGGCTCTGGGCGGAAATTGTCGAACCGGCATTCCTGACACTGGACCTTCACTGCGCCCAGAACAAAAAACCTTTCATCTTCAACGACTTTCCGAAAAACAACGAATGGATCCGTTTCATCGGCATCGAAAGCGCGCTTCAGTGTTTCCGCAAACCGGACGATTACGCGTCCGGCAACCTGAATTATCAGGCGTCCAACCGTCCGGGGCACTATTCCTTCTGCATTGAATTCTCCATTCAGCACGGTCTGAAGGAAGAGGAATATCCCATCGGAAAAACCGCCGTCCGGAATCTGATGGCCGCCATGGGAATGACAAAGGACAAAGTCGTTCTCAAGCGTCCGGTCTGGGCCATTCCGGGAGATCAGCCCGGAACTCATTGGAAGGCGAAACATGCCGGACACGTCCGCTTCTTTTTCAACCCCTGCGACGAAGTAAAGAAAGGCGACCGGCTTTTCGAGGTCCGCGATTTCCAGACTCTGGACATTCTCGAAACCGGAATCGCGCCGCACGACGGTATTTTCTACAACGTCAGTCTGTACCCGACCGCGAAGATTGATCAGCCGCTCTGCTCGGTGGTCCGGGCGGAAAAACTCGCCGAGGCCGGCGTCGAACTTGAACCGCCCGAATCCGCTGTCATACGGATGGAGAAATAAAATGTCGATTTGCATCCCATCCGATGGAAAAGTGGTTTTCGATTCCGCCCCGGCGGAAAAGACTCTTTTCATCACGGGCGATCTGATCCCAAGAGAACGTGCGGAAACCAACCTGATCGATGGAAATCTTGAAGCCGTTTTCGGCACGGTCCTTCCGAAAATCCGCTCAAGCGATCTGGCTGTGACCAATCTGGAAACGGCCCTGACCCGCGGAGGCGCGCCGATCCGGAAATTCGGTCCGCCTCTGAAGGCCGATCCCGATTCACTGGCGGGACTGGTCAATGCCGGTTTTTCGGTTTTTTCCCTGGCCAACAACCATACGCGCGATTTAGGCGACGAAGCCTTTCTTGAAACCATGCGGCATATTCAAGACGCAAACGCCCATTTCGTCGGAGGCGGGAAAAACCGCGCGGAAGCCGCTCTCCCGCTCCGGCTCAAGCTCGGCTCGTTCCGCCTTTCCATTTTTGCGGCTGCACTGAACCAGCCGTGCACAGCAACAGATAACACACCGGGTGCCAATCCGCTCGAACCAGCCGGGCTGGCGGCAGCCATCGCCGGCGAGAAATCAAACGCCGACTTTATCCTCGTCATCATTCACGACGGCAAGGAACACATTCCGTTTCCTTCGCGTCGGGTCCGGAACAATTACCGGGCGTTCATCGATGCGGGCGCGTCGGCGGTGATCGGACATCATCCGCACATTTCCCAGGGGATCGAACGGTATCACGGCGGGCTGATCGCCTACAGTCTGGGCAACTTCCATTTCCCGGCCATCAACAAGCAGGGAGTATCGGGATTCTGGAACCGCTCTTTTTCACTCCGTCTCCATCTTCGCCGGAATCAGGTCGCCGCCATTGATATTCTGCCTCAGTTCAACGATCCGGAAACCGACCGGATCGACCTCATGGAAGGCGAACGGAAACAATGTTTTCTGGAAGAACTTTCCCGGCTGAACAAAATACTGGACGATAACGCTCTCTGTGACCGTTACTACGTGGCCGCCGTCCTTCCTTTCGCCCCCTGGTATTTTGCACAGCTCAAGGAGGCTCTCGAATACGATCTGAATGGAACCGTTTCCCCTGAAATGAAAAACAGGATGTTCTATTTTTACCAATGCCTGAACAATGGGGAACACTGGGATCTTCTCCGGAGCCTGACCGATGTGTTTTCTTCGGAAGAGCCTTTCCTGAAACCCGATGATGCGGATTATTTTTTAAGAAAGGATTAACGTCATGTGGAGGAATGTAATTTGCCTGTTGGCAATCGGCCTTTGTGTCCAGGCAGCAGAACTTCGTGTCGGACCCGGAAAGAATTTCCAAACGGTCAAGGCGGGAATCGACGCGCTGAAAGACGGCGATACGCTGACGATCGTTCCAGGAAAATATTTTGAAACGGTGGAAGTCCGGAGGCAATTGAAGAATGTCACGATCCGCGCGGAATTCCCGGGGTCCGTCCTGATCCACGGCGACAAGCCCGCTCCGAAATTTTCCCCTGTATTCGGTTACCGCTTCATTTACGCAGCCGACTGGACGGACGACGTCAACGCGGTCAATGAGCGCGATACGCTCCGAATCTACCTCCCGGCGGCAACCCTGCGCGATCTGGAGTTCAATTTCGGACACTGGTTCAAAAAAGACGGCAGGCTCTACATCTCCACCTCGGACGGCCTGCCGCCGGACAAACACGACCTCACTGTCTCCGTGCTCAACGGGTGCGGACTTCGCCTCTGGCATCCGGAAAACGTAGTCGTGGAAGGACTTTCCTTCACCGGATTTTATTCGCATTTCCGCACGGAAACCTGGAGCGGATACAACGGCATTCAGCTGCAGAGTCCGGACCGCTGCGTGATCCGCGACTGCACGGCATTTCTGAACGCCAATGGAATTTCTCTTTCCGGCGGAAAAGATTCCCTCGTGGAAAACTGCATTGCATACGCCAACGGCTCGCGCGCACCCACTGCGGGCGGCAATATCATCGGATGGGGCGGCATCGGCAATACTTTTCGCGGATGTGTCTCGATGTTCCGGTTTCCCGCGGGAAGCACCCAGTCCATCGGATTGCGGTTTTACGGGACAATGAAAGACTGCAATATCGAAAACTGTATCTCTTTCGGCGAAGACGGTCTCAACATCAAGGGCAAGGCGGACAACAGCTGGCTCAAGGACAGTTATTCCGAAAAAGGTGTCAATGCCCATTACAGCCGGAACAATGTTTTCGGGGGAATCAACGGATACAATGCAAAAGACGTTTCTCCGCTTGCCGAACTCAAAAGAGAGGATTGTCCGAAATATTACGCCGATCCTGAAAATCATGACTTCCGTCCAATTTCCAAAGTCAAAATCGGAAAAACCGGCGACATCAAAAAAGGCGACACCCTTCTTCTGCCGCCCGGAATTTATCCCGCGCTCGAGATCGCTTCGGACAACGTGACTGTCCGAACCCGCGGCGCAGGCGATTCAGCGAGAATAAGCGGCGGTAAAATCACCGGGAAAAACGTGCGTCTGGAGAACCTGGTCTTCTCCGCGCCGCTGACGGTCACCGGAGACGATGCGGTTTTGCATGGCTGTGTTCTGGAGGACAAAACCGTCGCGTCGGGAAAGAATTTGAAAGTGACGCATTGCCGATTCAAAAAAATCCCGGATTTTTCTTCCGCTACCGGATACCGTCACAGCAACCTCGGCGTTTCGAAGGAAGTCGCGGGACTTGTTGATCTGGATGACTGCCATAGTTTCGACGCCTTCCCATCCGGTCCCTACCGACTGGTCCTTACCTCCAAACCGGCCGGAATCACCGGTCCCTTTGTCCGTTCCGTGACCGATTCCGTGGCGAACATCGAATGGTGGACCGATTCCGCCGACACGACCACGGAACTCAGCTGGGGAACCACCGAAAAATGCGAAAACCGCATTGGACAGCCTTTCTCCGGCGGCAACTGGCATTCCATGAGTCTGACCGGACTCAAACCCGGCACGAAATATTACTTCCGGCTCCTTTCCCGTTCGCCTCTGCGCGAACATCATTCCAATATGGAACTGGCTGTAAAAAACCGTCTGATGAAGCGGACGCTTCTTACCGCCGGCCCGATGAGTTTCACCACGCTAGGGACCAGGCCGGAACCGCGCACGCTCACCGTCTCGGGCGATTCCATCAGCGACACTCTTGACAGGGCACAGCCCGGCGATACTGTGGTCATCCCCGGCGGGACCTATTCGGAAACGCTTTATTTCCGATCCGCCGGAATCACGCTCCGGAACGTCCCCGGTGAAAAAGTATGGCTCGACGGAAAAAGAATCATCCCCACCGGAATCGTGCTGGAAAACAAACCGGATACGGTGATCGACGGTCTCTTTTTCCGCGAACTCTCCGGCACGGCGGGAATCCTGATCGACGGCGGAAAAGACATCACCGTAAAACGCTGTTTCTACGACGGCCGCAGTCAAGGCTACACTCCGGAATTCATCAAGGCCAATTCCGTGAAGAACCTGACCGTGGAAAACTGTTTCATCACCCGCGGCTTCTGGGGTTCGAGCTTCTGGAGATGTCCGGACCTTGTCATCCGCAACTGCGTGTGGGTCGATAACCAGATTCAGCATCTTTACATCCATAACCTGCCCAGTGAAAAGGCCACCTTTACGCACAACCTTGTTTTCGACAATATCCCGATGAAAATCCGCAATTCACTGCTCAGCTGTCTCAACATCGAATCCCTCAAGGAAGACACAAACTGTTATTACCTCCGGGTGCCGGAGGTAAAACGCAAGCTGGTCGCATATACCCGGATCGAGGGAGAGCAGGTCAACGGAGAAGCGAATTATGAAAAATTCCTTGCGGACTCGGGACAGAAACGCACCTCGATTTTTGCCAATCCCGGCGTTTCCGTTCTGCCGGAAATTCTGAAGTTCAAGCACCCGGAACTTCTCAAGAAGACTCCCCTGCTTCAGAATCACGACTATGAGAAGGAATCGCTGGAACTCGATAAGCAGGCCGTGTCCGCCGAACAGAAGTGGGATGGAAAAACCTATGCGCCATGGGATTTCTCCGGATTCTTTGCAACGAATCCGGAATGCGTCAAAAACCATATCGGACTGAATCCGGAACTTTTTCAAAACGGAGCCGCAAAATGAAAAAAATTCTTCTGCCAACTCTCGCCGTCCTCGCCGCCTGGAATCTCCTCGGGGCGGAACTTGACCTCCAGATGCCGTTCAGACCCGGGAAAAATTCGCCCATCGCCTGGTGGAGCGGTCCGAAATGCAATCTGGTGAATGAAAACGGGAAAAATGGGGTTGCTATCGGGCAGGGAACCGGAATCCAATTCAAAAACCAATTTCCGGGCAAAGCCGGCGATGTCCTGGAATTCGAGATCACCATGAAATGGGAAAAAGGCCCTGTCAGCATTCGTCTGGGAGAAAGGTCACGCGAGGGCTATATCAATGAAGTCGCCACTTATATCTTCAAAGCGACGGACAAACTGGCGGTATACAAGGGGGAAATCGTGCTGAAAGACGCGGAAAAGCCTGATAAAAACGGAATTCTCCGCAAGGTCAACAGCTTTTCCTTTACGATTCATGCCCATAACGGATCGAAAAACGTGATGATCGAAAATATTAAAGCTACCCTGAAAACCAAGGAGCAGCCATGAAGAAGATATTTACATTGATAGAACTCTTGGTTGTTGTCTCCATAATTGCAATCCTTGCCGGACTCCTCCTTCCGGCGCTCAGCAAGGCGCGCGCAACCGCCCAGGCGATCAAATGTCTTGGGAACATCTCCCAGATCGGCAAGGCGGCGATGCTTTACAGCGATGACAACAAGGAAATGCCGGTCTCCTATAGAAATGGAGCCAATGCATCTTCTTCAACCCAGTTTTCATACTCGGAATCTCCTTCCGCCGGCATGCTTGCCCCTTATTTGAAGACCCAAAAAAATATTTGGCTGGGCGGCATTCGCATCGGCAGCGACAAATCCAGGACCGTCAGCAACATATCATGTCCGGCACGGAAATACGACACGGTCCTGACCGGCTCTTCGCAGGATTTGGCCGGGTATGGGCTGAACTACAATTCTCTCAGCCTCGGCAATCAGCCGCTGGTCAAAATCGCGGTTCCCTCCCGTTCCGCTTACTTCGGAGAAGCATATTACACCACCCCCACCATCTCTTACACGACCGGAAGCACGGACGGAACTCCTGTCTTTCCTCATTCCAACGGAATCTTTCAGGAAACCCACCGTTTCAGCGATGCGGCCCTGGTCAATGCGCCCGGACGGGGCAACTTCGTTTTCTATGACGGACACGCGGCCTCGGTCGACCGTCGGCAGGTTCCATCGGACCATAAAACACCCCACGGGGCCTACAGTTCTTTCTGGGCGCCATACAAAATTACTTATTGGAATGACACATGGTGAAGCGGCGACAGAAGGAAACGGATACTGAAATGAGGAGTTTGAAATGAAAATCAGGGCAGCACTGGTCGGCGTCGGCGGATACGGTCAAATCCACTTTGAAGCCTTGAAAGCACTGGCGGAAACCGGAGAAATTGAACTGGCGGCCGTAGCGGATTCCAATCCCGAAAACCTCCGGAATTCCGCCGACGATTTGAAAGCGCTCGGCAGTTCCGTTTATTCCGGACTGGATGAACTCCTGGCTTCCCATACGGAACCGCTGGACTGGGTGTGTCTGCCGGTCGGCATTCCATATCACGCCCCGCTGACGCGTCAGGCTCTGGCGCACCGGGCAAACGTACTGGTGGAAAAACCGGCGGCGGGGTCCGTGGAAGAGGTGCGAAGCATGATGCGGGCCGAAGCCGAATCCGGCGGAAAATTCGTCGCGGTCGGATTCCAGCATCTCTACGTTCCGGAAATCAGAAATCTCAAGACTCGTCTGATCACCGGTGAATTCGGGGCAGTGCAGCGGATCGTCGCAATGGGGCTATGGCCCCGCGCCAATGCTTATTACCGCCGCAACCACTGGGTTTGCCGTTTGCATGGACCGCACGGCGAACCCATCTATGATTCCCCGATCAACAATGCGTTTGCGCATTACCTCAACCTGGCCCTTTTCCTGGCCGGACCAACGGCGGAAGCGTCGGCTCATGCCGTGACCATGCAGGCGGAACTTTACCGGGCGCGTCCGGAAATCGAAACGTTCGACAGTTGCGGTGTCCGGCTTCATACCGTGGAAAACATCGAAATCGTCGCTCTCTTTTCCCATGCGACTTTTGAAACAATCCATCCGTCTCTGCGGGTTGAATGCGAGCGCGCGAGGATCGACTGGAACGCCGATGACGGGATTCGTATCGCATTCCCGGATGGACGCGCGTCGGAAAGAACGTCCCCCATGCCACCCGTGCCGGAAATGTTCCGACGGATCTGCGCCCGGATTCGGGGAAAGGAAGAACTCATCTGCCCGTTAAGCATTGCCCTGGAACACACCTTCTGCATCGAGAGGCTGCATCAATATTTCAAGCCGGTCGAGTTGCCCCGGAAATTCGTCGCGGTCCGCGAAGAGGACGGACAATTTTCCATCGACTCCATCGGTTTGTGCTTCCGCCGCGGATACGCGGAAGGAAAACTTCCGTCCGAATTGAACCTGCCGTGGGGCATTTCCGTTCCGGAAGTCCCGCTGGAAGGAAAATCCGAATGACCGGTGAAAAATGAATCCCATGACGGAGATCAGCTTTCGAAAACAGATTTCCCGCGTCAACGAATAAATTTTTATTGAAAAAGAACCCGGACTTTTGAGAGAGGTTCTGTTGAAAGGCATCTATATGCAAATTTCCAGACTCGGT
>CAYWZD010000113.1:0-10138 GCA_964462755.1 uncultured Victivallales bacterium
GATTTTCAGGTTTTTGAATCCGGCAAGGCCCGCGGCCGATTCCACCGTGGTTCCCTTGTGATTGACGACCGACCAGACCAGCCCCGCGCGGGAGATGGAAACGGGCTGTCCCGGCGCAGTGTCCACCCGGACTTCTCCGATGCTCCGGACGAACGGAAAGGAATCGCAGTCGAAGGGAATCCGGAAAAGAACGGGAGAGGCTTCTTCCGCAGGGTTCAGCTTGTAGGCGTGTCCCGCCCGGATCAGCGTCCGCGCCGCCTCGCGGTGGAGTTCGCTCTGGGAAGTCTGATACATGGGTTCGCCGTCATAGTCGAGACTGAGCCACTTCATGCAGTCGAGCAATGCGTCGATGGCCTGCTTCGTGGAACGTTCCAAATCGGTATCCTCGATGCGGAGAAGGAATTCTCCTCCGGAATGACGGGTGTAAAGCCAGTTGAAGATTGCGGTTCTGATGTTGCCGATGTGGACCTGTCCCGTCGGGGACGGTGCGAATCTGGCCCTGAAATCCATGCTTCTGTCTCCTCGCATAATAAAAGTTTGCGCAAAAGGAAACCCGATTGCGCAAAACGGATAAAATTACTCACTAATGATATATCTAGCGAAATCAATATCCGCCGGTAGCCGCGGTGAGTTGCGCCCGTGCGTTCTGCATATTGATTACATAATTGGCAAGTGTGGTTTCCGCGTCGACCAGGTCTCTCTGCGCTTCGTTCAAGCGGGTAAGTTCCGTATTTCCGGCGCGGTATTCCTCTTCCACGAGGTCGCGGATTTTCCGATAGAGTTCAAGGCTTTTCTCGGCAAGCTTGGCCTGCTTGAGGGAAGTCAGATAGTTGTCATAGGCCGTGCGCACTTCAGTGATGATGGAGATCCAGTTGTCCGCCAGGGTATAGTCGCTCTGGAGCATGGCGGCCTGTTTGGAACGCATGTTGAAGAAGGTGCTGCCGCCGCTGAAAATTTCCCAGGAAACCGTTCCGCCGTAGTTGAAGGTGAAGGTTTCATATTTGTTCGTGTAGCTGCCGGTTCCGTCGTATGCCTTCACGCGGGTTTGTCCGACCAGATAGCCGACACTCGAATTGAAGTAGACCGTGGGACCGAAAGAACAGATGGACGACCAGTAGTTGTATTTGGAAACTTCAAGCGCTTCGCGATAGGCTTTCAGGTCGGGACGGTTGGCCAGCGCCGTATCCAGATAGACCGCCATCCCGGCAAGCATTTCACCGTCGGTGGAAGGAACGCCGGGGAAGTCGACATCGTCCGGAATGGTGCCTTCCGTGAGGCCCATCAGCTTGGCCAGGGAGTACTTGGCGGCCGCCAGATTGTATTCCGCCGTATAAAGGGAGGACTCGGCGGTGTTGTAGTAGGCCTTGAAGTTGAGCACATCGCTGAGGGGAACCGCGCCGACTTCGAATTTGAGTTCGTTTTCCTTGAGCTGGGAGTTCTGGAACTTCATGTCTTCCTGGGCGATCTTGATCTTGGCCTTGGCCAGAAGAATATCGTTGTAGGCGTATGCCACGCTGCGGACCAACAGGCGGCGCGCATCCAATTCCAAAGACTCGGTCTGCTTCCAGCCGTGTTTGGCGGCGAGGAGGTTCATTTCCCGGACGAACGAGTCGAAGAGCAGCCAGTTGGCGGTAGCGCTCGGCTGGTTCTGAAAAGTGCGGTTGCCGTTCGCGACATCGCCATACACGTTGTTCGGTTCATTGAAGCTCTGCTGAATCTGATATCCGAGCGTAATCGTCGGCATGTAGGGGGCGAAGGCGCCGTAATAAACGGCGCGGGCGGCCACGATCGCGAAATATTTCGTCTTGAAATTGGGATTGTTCTGAACCGCAAGGCCCTGCGCATCTTCCAGCCTCAGCAGCTTCCGGTTCGGAACGGAAAGCTTCTGATGTTCCTCGGTCGGGACGCTGGTAAAGGTGCTTCGGGTCACTGCCTTGGGCGGCGGATCATACGATGTGCACCCGGTTATTACCGCCAAACCAAGCAGAGCCAACGCCCCTGTGAAATAAATTTTACCATTCATCTGCAAAAATCCTTCTGCAAAATTCATCGAACGGAAAGACTTCCGTTTTATATTCATATAAAAGTCATATCCTATATTATACACTCCGGAAAGCATTAATTCAAACCTGTTCCTCCGTCCAAACGCTTTTTTTTTTAAATTATTTGACAACTAAACCTTCATCCCGGAAAAAAGGTCGCCGGTTCCGAAAGAGGGGTCCGGAGCTTTTCCGGGAGACAGGGAGGCGAGCCACTCCGTGAGGGAAATGGTTCGGACACCGAGTTTTGCCGCTTTCTGCGCCTTGGAGGAACCGGCGTCGTCCTCTGCGGAAACCAGCAGGGAAAGAGAAGCCGTGACCGAATCGACGGGTTCGAATCCGTGGTCCATCGCCAGTTTCTCGTAGTAGGAACGTTTTTCAGGCATTTTTCCGGTGAAGCAGATGGTCGGCTTCCCGGATGCCGCTTCGCTTTTGGTCTGCCGGAGATTCACGCAGGAGATCAATGAATCGATCTCCTCCTTCCGGCTCCGGAGCTCCGACTCGATGGCTCCGGACCGTTCCGGACCGATCCCGTCGATATTCGCAAGCTGCTCGCTGTTCATGACTTCCAGCTCCGAAAAAGTATAATTCCGGAGGATGGACTTTGCCAGATTCGGTCCGATCCCCTTGATGTTGAGGGACGCCAGAAGCTGCCAGTCCGGAACATTCCGGGCCGTCTGGATCTCGCGGTAAAGGTTGTTCGCGGAAAGTTCCTGGAAACCCTCCAGCTTCAGGATGTCGGGAACCGTCAGGTTGAAGATGTCGCGCAGGGACTTCACCCCCAGAACAGCGGTCATGCGCCGGAGGTTGGGTTCGCCCAGACGTTCGATCCCGATGTTGCGGACCGCCGCAAGAAGACACATGAGCCTTGTCTCGGGACAATCCGGATTTACGCAGCGGAGTTCCGGAAGGTCGCGGACCAGCGTCGAACCGCAGGAGGGGCAATGATCGATCACGCAGGATTCCCGCGATTCTCCGGGCTCGGATTCCACAATGTAGGGGATCACATCGCCCGCCCGTTCGACCGTCACGGTATCGCCGATCTGAATATCGCGGTCAATAATGTTCTGAAGGTTGTGTAGACTCACATGCCGGATGGTGGTTCCGCTGATGTCGACCGGTTCGATTTCCGCCACCGGAGTAAGGGCGGTTTTGCCGAAGCTCCATTCCACGGAAAGGAGACGCGATTTGCGGCGGACGCCGCTGAACTTGAACGCGATCTGACCGCGCGGGTGGTGCGCCGTGTTTCCGAGGGAACGCGAGTAGGAGTCATCCTTGAGCTTCACCACGATTCCGTCCATCGGATAAGGAAGAGCCTCGATTTTCTCGATAAGGGAAGGCCAGTCCGTACGGAAATCGCTGTAGGCGGTTTCCCACGAGAAGAGGGAATAATCGACAAGGGTCAGTTTCGCATGCTGTAACTGCATCAGGGTGATGTCTTTGAGTCCCATGATTCCGGCCACGGCGTTGCGCGAATTTTTGTACGGACGTCCGTTTTTATTCCGGATGTTCGCATAGAGCGTTCGGAAGTCGTCGGCGCGGATGACGATTTCGCCGCGGGCCTGTCCGCGGAACGCCGAGAGCGACATGATTCCGGAAGGATGTTCCAGTTCGATGAGAGGGACTTTGTCCGTGATGTCCTCTCCCGTCTCGCCATCGCCGCGCGTGGCCAGGACTCCGCCGGCCCAGATGGCGGAAATCCCGTCGTATTTGGGTTGAACCAGAAAGATTTCCTGTCCAGAGCGGGCATATTTGGCCGCCCATTCCAGAAGGGCGTCGAGCGAATAGGCCTTGTCGAGGGAGAGCATCGGATCGCGGTGGACCACCTTCCCGGCCCCGGCGACGATGGGAGCGTTGACCTTGGAAAGGAGGGGATGATCCGGGTTCAGCTCTTCCAGACGGCGCACAAGGAGGTCGTATTCCTCGTCGGAGATTTCCGGCTCGGCCTCCTCCCAGTATTTCCGGTTGTGATATTCGATCAGCGAGGCCAGACGCGCCTCGTCCATGGCGAGAAGTTCGGCGGAATCAATCATGTAAAGCTCTCTCCTTCTTCAAAAAAGCGGGACAGGTCGATCTCGGACCAGTCGGTCCGGCCCCGGGGCCGGACATGCCATATCTTTTTCCCGGGCAGAGCAACCACCTGAAAGAGCGTCCCTTTGACGTAGGCTCCGCCGTCGGAGGCCGGACGTGACATGATCTCAAACATATCCGATGCCGAGATCGGGACGGAATGGGCGTGAGCCAGCGCAAGCAGGGCATCCCGGCGGCGGATGCTGGAAGCACAGTTGTCCAAACTCGCCGCGGGAAGGTTTTTCCATCCGGGCAGGACGAAATGGTTCGTCATGGCAAGCAGGCCGGGCTCATGAGGAGCCAGATGCGCGGACCCGCGCGTGTGCCATCCGAAACACTCCGCGCGTGCGGAGTCTGCCACCCCGATCAGGTAGGTGCCTGAAGCGGCGCAGGTGGCAAAGGCGTTTTCGATCTCGCTGAAGCCTTCGGCGTTCAGGAGGAATTCCCAGAGGAGCCAGACATTATGAATCCGCTGCGGCACCAGAGCGTCGTCCGCAAACATGCCGCTGTTCAGTTCAATGAAAAGACCATTGGCATTCATGCCGGTGGTCATGTAGAAACACCCCGCCCAGTTGATGGAGGCGACCGGGATGGCGCCGTCCGCGGGGTGGTAAACCGCCACAGACAAGGTATCCGTGAGTTCCTCGAACTCGGGCAGCCAGTCGTAGTTGCGCCCGAAAATCAGATCTTCGCGGGTAAAATGAGGCCAGACCGCCAGAGAGGAACACCGGCCGCCGTCGAAGATTTCGCGCAAGCCTGCCTGAATCCGGTCCAGATAAATCACTTCGACCGCGTTGACGGTCATCAGCTGGTCCAAAGTCAAACCAGAGGTTTCCGAGACCCCGCGGAAGAGCTGGTCATAACGGAAAATGCCGACCGGCTTCCCGCCCCGTCCGAGCTGTCCGAGACGGGCAAAACCTTCCTTGTGCCTCATGGCAAAATCATAAACCTTGCGCAGTTCCTCCTTCATCAGGAAGCCGTACTGACGTCCCATCTGCCGCCAGGAACCCCTGAGCGACAGCACCGGGATTGACCCGCAAAGGGTTTTCGCACCTGCTTCAAAATCCATCTTCTGACCCCGCTTCCGAAATCCTTGACCGTCTGTTTCCGATTGGTTTCACACCAATGAGGGGTAAACTAGCACGCATGAAAAAAAAATCAAGAGTTTCCGATTTTCTTCTTGCAAAAAGTGACTTTTTAAGTATCTTGAACGATATTTGAACAATAAATAGTGCGGTTCAAGCGTTTAACCCCAATGACAATGAACGATTCTGGTGCGGTTCAACAAAAACTACCCAAGGAGAAAAACGACAATGAGAAAGAGTATCCTCGTTCTTATGCTGGCGGCCGCATTCGCCGGAACGACTCTGTTCGCACAAAGTGAACGCAGACGCAGCGGGAATTCGGAACGCAATACCCCTCAGGCATCGGCCGAAACCCTGAAGAAATGGGAAGATGTCCAGGCACAGCTGAAACAGAAATATCCTGAGAAATTCGCTGAAATCGAAAAACTCCAGAAAACCAATATTTTTGCGGCTCTCGAAAAAATGCGCGCCCTTGCGCGTGAAAATAATGTTACGCTTCCTTCCTCCAGAGGCGGACGTGAAGGATTCCGTCAAGGGGGCGGCTTCGGCGGTCAAGGCGGCTTCGGCGGTCAGGGCGGTGAAGGGTTCCGTCAGGGCGGCGGTCAGGGCGGCTTCGGCGGTCAGGGCGGCCTCGGTTCCAGGCAGAACCAGCGGGCCTCGGCTGAGGAACAGATCAAGAAACTCTATCCCACCGAATATGCCGAAGTGGAAAAGCTTCGTGTGACCATCGAGGAAAAACTGCAGGCGCTGGCAAAAAAAGGCAATGTGACTCTGCCGGAATCCATGGAAACCCTCCGTGCTAAGATGGCCGCGGTCCGGGAAAAATACAAAACGGAATTCGCTGAAATCGACAAGCTCCGTGAAACCGATCCCAGAGCCGCCATGGAAAGAACCCGTGAAATCTTTCAGAAGGAAGGGATCGAGTTCAACGGCATGGGAATGGGCATGGGCATGGGCATGGGACGCGGAGACATGACAAGCGGTACCAGCGAACAGGCCCAGCCGCAGCACCGTGTCAACCCCATGGAAAAATTGAACCAGATCCGTCAGAAATATCCGGAAGAATTTGCAAAGATTCAGGCGCTCCGCCGGGATAATCCGGAGGAATACCGGAAACAGATTCAGGCGCTGGTTGCAAAATTTGACGCCGAAACAGCAAAGGCAAAATAACTCTAATCGGAAAGAAGGATGAAGTTCTCTGCTTACAAGGAATTTGCCGTACTGCTCTTCTCCGAAAAACAGGCCAAAGGTTGCCTGTTCAAGAGAAGAGCGGGGCATTTTGAACTCAAGGCTCATGCCTCTTTTCCCATCGAACCGAACGATCCGGCGGATGCCTGGAAAAAGCTCCGCCACGAGCTCGGGTTCGGGCGGGATTGTCCATTGATCCTTTCCGGCTCCATGAACAATGGAGTTTTTTTCCGTACGAACATCCCGGACATGCCCCTGAAAGCGCAGAAGGAAGCGCTCCTTTTCGAACTTCCCCAGGTACTGCCGCGCAATACGGAAAACGACCTCTTCCAATTCGTCAAGGCCGGCGAAAGCTCCGATGCCGAGAGCAAAGAAATTTCGCTGAACGTCTATGCTTTCACCTCTTCCGACCTCGAAAAGCTGACCGCCCTTGTTTCCCAGAACCTCCGGAAGGTGGATTTCTTCATCTATCCGTTCCTGGCTCTCCGCGATACGGATGCTCCGGCCTACGTCCCGGAAACGGAATCGGACTTTTACTTCGAAGCCGGACAATGGCATCCCCGTGAAGCCCTGGATGAAAACTGGATCGAATGGTGGAATACCGAATTCGGAAAGTGGTTTTCCTTCGAAGACCTTCCCCTTTCTTTTGTCCAGGATTACTTCGGATGCCTCCTGACCGCCCGTCTGGTCGCCTCCGAGGAATTCAAGAGCAGCCGCAGCGGACTGAATGTCCTGCCGGGAAAAATCCTGCCCAGCCGGCTGCGCACCCAATTGAGGATTTTTTCCATTCTGCTGATTCTGCTCCTCTTTGGAATGGTATGGAAAAAGGGCGGAGGTCTTCTCCGCGAAAGCCGTGAACTTTCCCGTCTGGAAGCTGAACAGAACAATCTTGAAACCCAGATTCGTCTTGGAAAGCAGAAACTCAAGACCATGGAACGCGAACTCAAGGAACTGAACCGGGTCCTCAATCAGGACCCCGGCGAAGAGAACATTATCGGAAAACTGGCCGATTTGTCCCGCGTGCTGCCCTCCAACGTCATGGTGCAAAGCCTGCGCTGGAGCGACACCTCCGTGGATATCACCCTCCGGAGTGAAGCGGAGAATCTGAATATGCCCGAAGTGCTCCGTCCGCTCAAATACTGGAAGATTTCCCAGCTCCAGCAGCGCAGCCGGAACAATGAGGCGGCCTCCACCATTACCCTGAAACTGATCCCCGCCGGGGAAGGAGACACTCCATGAACAACCGGTTCAAAGAGTTCGTCAAAACTCCCAAGGGGAAACTCGTTGTCGCTCTGATCACCATGATCGTAAGTTGGATTTTCCTGCTCTGGAACTTCAGCGGTTCGTTCTCGCTTGCCGTGCCCAGCGAAAAACGGAAAAATACGGTGAAACAGGAAATCCGCCGCCTTCGTACCGAGCTCCAGTCGCAGGAAGCCAAGTTCAAAGACGCGGACAAGGTCAAGAAGCGGCACCGGGCTTTGATCGACACCAGCTGGCAGCCCGCCCGCGACGGCGATCCGGAACTGGTCCTGCGCCAGAAAATTGAAACCGCCGCCAAAGAATGCGAACTCAAGCTGAACAGCATCGGTACGGTCAGGACCACCCGCATCACGCAGGATTTCTATTTCGCCGAACTGGATATTTCCGCAAACGCCTCCTTCGAAACAATCATCAAATTCATCGCGAAAATCCAGGAACTCAAACCCGTCATCTCCTGGCGGCGTCTTTCCGCAAACCTCATGTTCCAGCGCCCGAGAACCAACACGCAGTCCCAGACCGTGAGCAACACATCCAGCGGAAACACGACCGAAACCACCTTGATTTTCAGCGGCAATTTGCGTGTCGTCGTTTATGACAGCAATTCCGCCACGCAGAATGACGCACAGAAAAAGTCCAAAACGACTTCTTCCAGCGAAACTTCCGCAGCCGGCGCCAATCCCTCTTCTCAGCCGCCCTCCGGAGGTCCCGGAGGCGGACCGGCTGACAGGCCGCCGCCACCGTCTTCCGCGAATCCTGTGAACGGAACGACACCGCCGCCCTCCCCTCCCGGCCAGATGAATGACGGACCTCCCCCCGAGGAAGGAGGAGCGCAATGAAAATAGTCCTGATTACTTTAAACCTGATCCTTGCCGCCCTTCTGGTCTGGGGCAGTGTGGGAATCATCCGCAACCTCCGCTCCGCTAAGCCGGAAGCGGGATTCACGGTGAAGAAAAAGGTTCCGGGAACCGCCAAAACCAAAAAAGAATCCACTCCGGCGGCCAACCCCGCGACAGTGACCGAGACGGAACCCGTTGTTCCGCTTTCCACCCAGGTTGAGAATATTATCAAAACCAATATTTTCAATCAGGAACGCTGTCCGAACTCGGGTATCTTCGGCAGCACCCGCGTAGAGATGACTCTGGTCGGCACCTTCACAATCGGAAAAACTTCCGGTGCAATCATCCTGCAGAAAGCCCAGACACGCGAAATGCCCTTCATGCCCTGGATGAACCAGGGACAGATGGGACAGCAGAGACAGCAGGGAATCGGTCAGCGGGGCGGCATGAACGGAAATATGGGACCGAATCAGAACCAAAATCAGGGAACGGGCACTTCACGCCGCCAGACGGGAAATTCCCGGAACACGACACAGTTCAACAGAAGCGGAATGGGCAATTTCCAGGGAACAAACATACAGGGAACAACACAGGGAACAACACAAGGAACCACAGCTCAGCAGAAAACCTATAAGCAGTACGTTCGGCTTGGCGAAACCCTCAGCAACGGATATAAACTGGTCGAAGTCGCACGCACCCGGGTCGTACTGACACGCGGAAGCGATAAAATGGAGCTGGAGTTGGCGGATGCGTCCAAAAACCAGCCTCAGTCCTCCAGCACAAGAAGGAGCAACCCAAACCAGACGCAAGTCATGCAGCAGATGCTCAACAGTATGCAGCAAATGCAGCAGATGCAGATGATGCAGGGGTTCCAGATGATGCGCATGGGGCAGCAGAACCAGCAGGGGGGAGACCAGCAGCCTCAAAACAGTGGACGAAACGGTACAGCCGCACGCTCAAGAAGATGAACAACAGAACAATATCAGCATAGGTTGAATGTGAAAATGAATCTGAAAACGCTACGGTTGGTAAAATTGCTCCGCAAGTTCCTATGGAGCGCGGTTCTTGCAGCCGCCACAATATTTCTGGGGTCCTGCTCTTCCTGGAATGCTCTCTGGCACGGAGATGAAGAAAAGGAACAGGAAAATAAAAAACAGGAAGAGAAGGAAAAGGAAAAAACGCCGGAAGAACTGGAAAAAGAACGGTTCGCCTTCCTGCGCAGGGAAGAACAGCGTATGCCGAAGAAACCGGATTCAACCCCGGAAACGCTCTCTGACGAGCAAGTCATGTTCAGCACCAATACAGACGAAAAAAAGCTCCGGGGCAAAATCGACCAGATTCCCAGCACCTCCATTCAGCCGAAGCTGGATGCCCCCAAAGCTCCTCTTCATTTTTATGACGACTTCACGATCCTGAACGGCAACGAGGAAATCCAGGTGAACCTGATCTTCAACAGCGCCCCTCTCCTGGACGTTCTGCCTTCCTTCGCCGACGCCCTCGGATTCAATTTCCTGGCCGACAGCGACCTGAAAGGCGTCGTCACCCTGAACATCGACCAGAAGATGACCCGCAAGGAACTCTGGAACACCTTTGACCGCATGTTGAATCTCGCCGGAGCGGGCGTAGTGGTTGACGGCACCCTGCTCCGGATCATGTCCCT
>CAYWZD010000114.1:0-10127 GCA_964462755.1 uncultured Victivallales bacterium
CGAATTACACGGCCGGGAATTATGTCACGTCTTCTTCCGGAACGCTGGTGAAAACTATTCAGGTCAACCCGATCCGGGTTCGTTTTTCGATCAGCAACATGGATTTCCGGAGCATTTTCGGGAATGTTCTCAATCTGATGAAACAGGGACGTGTCCGCGTCGCTTTTGCCGATGGAACCTACTACCGGAAAGAGGGGAAAGTGGAACTGATCGACAACGAGGCCAACGCCAAGACGGACAGTGTCCTGATTTACGCCCAGTTCGACAATTCGACCTATGAACTGTACGTCGGCAGCACTGTCACGGTCACACTGGAAAAAAAGATGGGGGAAAAATGCCTGGCGGTCCTGCCGTCCGCCGTGATGCACGAGTCCGCGGGAGCCTATGTATATGTGGTCGCCGATGGAAACCGGATTGAAAAGAAGACGGTGGAGCTCGGAGACGCCGACAACACCTGCCAGATGATCCGTTCCGGCCTCAAAGCCGGGGAGACAGTGGTCACCGGAGGAACCAACAAAGTCATGCCCGGATCGGAAATCATTCCCGTGCCGGAGGAGAAATAAGCGATGTTTTCCAGATTTTTCATCGAGAGACCGCGTTTTTCGATCGTCATCAGCCTGCTGATTGTTCTGACGGGAGTTCTCTGTCTGTTCCAGCTTCCTGTGGCGGAATATCCGGAAATCGCGCCTCCGACGCTGTTCATTTCGGCCACCTATACAGGCGCAAGCGCGGAAGTCATCGCGGAAACGGTCGGCATGCCGATCGAGGACGAGATCAACGGCGTGGACGATCTGCTGTATTTTTCCTCCACCAGCGACAATTCCGGCAACTATTCCTGTTCCGTCACCTTCAAGACGGGAACCAACACGGACATCGCGATGGTGAACTTGCAGAACGCCGTCAAGCGGGCCGAAGTGAAACTGCCGTCCGACGTCACCAAGCAGGGGATTACCGTTTCCCAGCGCGGAAACGACATCCTCGGCATGTTCGCCTTTGCGACGGACGGATCGAAAATGAACCTCGCGGAACTGAACAATTACGTCGAAACGAATGTGAAGGACGCCGTCCAGCGAATCGACGGCGTGTCCTCGTGCAATGTGATGGCCAGCCAGGAGTATTCCATGCGAATCTGGCTGAATCCGCTCCGGATGGCGGGACTGGGCATCTCCACGACGGATATCTCCTCCGCCGTGGAATCCCAGAACATACAGGCGGCCGCGGGAACGGTCGGGTCCGAGAATGCCAACCCCTACCTCAGTTTCAAGCTCAATGTCCAGGGACGGCTCAAGACGCCAGAGGAATTCGGAAATATCATTCTGCGGCATGAAAGCAACGGCTGCGTCGTACGTCTGAAAGACATCGCCCGGGTGGAGATCGGGGCCAGTTCCTATTCGGGCAAAAGCCTGTACAACGGGAAGGAATGCGTCGGTATGGCCATTTACCGCACCTCGGACGCCAACGCGCTTTCCACCATGAACCGGGTGAAAGCCGAACTCAATCAATGGAGCCGGAGATTCCCGTCCGGCGTGAGTTGGTCGCCCGCCTACGATCCGACGGAATTCATTTCCGTTTCCCTGCGGGAAATCGCCATAACCATCGTCCTGGCCCTCCTGCTGGTGGTCCTGATCACCTATGTTTTCCTTCAGGACTGGCGCGCCACGCTCATTCCTTCCATCGCCATTCCGATTGCACTGGTCGGAACCTTTCCGTTCATGTATTTTCTGGGATACAGCATCAACGTTCTGACCATGTTCGGCCTGATTCTGGTGATCGGCTCGCTCTGCGACGACGCCATCGCCGTCACGGAGAATTGTCAGGCACTGATGGAACGGGAAGGCCTTTCCCCGAAGGATGCCGCCCTCAAATGCATGAAGCAGATCACCGGCGCCATCATTGCAACCACCCTGGTGACGATCGCCTGTTACTGCCCGCTTGCCTTTTACGGCGGGATGGTGGGAAAAATCTATACTCAATTCGCCGTGACGATGTGCATTTCCCTCAGCCTTTCCACGGTGGTCGCCATGACTCTGAGTCCGGTCATGTGCGCCCTTTTCCTCCGCCGTCCGGACGGACATGCGCCGGCGGCGTTCAAGCCGTTCAACTTCGTGATGGACCACAGCCGGAGCCTCTACCTCCTCTCCGTAAAACTGATGGTGAGGCGGGGACTCCTGACCGTCCTGCTGTTCGCGGGCGTGCTCGCCTCGATTTATTTCCTGTCAGGGCGGATCGAAAGTGCTTTCCTGCCGGCCGAGGACAAGGGGGTCATCATGCTCAACATCGAACTTCCCAGCGGAGCCTCCCTGGCCCGGACGAACAAAGTGATTGAAGAACTGCTCAAAAAGATTTCCGGTGTCGCGGGAGTCCGGTCCACGATGATGGTGTCCGGACGCAGCATGATGTCCGGAGAAGGGGACAACACCGCCATGTGCATTGCCCAGCTCGCTCCTTGGGATCAGCGAAAAACTCCGGAAACGCAGCTCAATGCGATTGTCGCCGCGGTCAAGAAGAAAGTCAGTGAAATTCCGGACGCGAACATCATCGTTTTCACCCCTCCGGCCATCATGGGACTCGGAGCCACCGGCGGCGCGTCCTTCGACATCTGCGGCGTCGGCAATGTGAACGCGGAGGAACTGGCCCAGGCCGCGAAAAAGTTCGCCGTGGAACTCTCCTCCAATCCGATCGCCCTGTACGCCATGACCGCCTACAACACGGACACGCCGCAACTGTATCTGGACGTCAACCGGGAAAAAGCCGAAACCCTCGGGGTTTCCGTCAACACTATTTTCACGACGCTTCAGAGCAAACTGGCCTCGCTCTACATCAATGACTTCACGCTGATGGGACGCAACTACAAAGTCAAAATGCAGTCTCCTGCCCAATACCGTTCCACCCTCAACGACATCCGTGAAATCCAGGTCCCCAACGACGAGGGGGAAATGGTTCCTCTCAGCAGTCTCGGCAAACTGAAATACATTGTGGGCCCCCGGCAGATTACCCGTTTCAACAAGATGATGTGCGCGGAAGTGAACGCCCAGAGCATGCCGGGCGTCAGTTCACAGAAATTGATAGATACGGTTGAAAACATGAAACTGCCGAAAAACTATCATATCGAATGGACCGGCCTGAGCTATCAGGAAAAACAGAATCAGGGCAAGATCATACCGCTCATGGCAATGGCATTGGCGTTCGCCTATCTCTTCCTCGTGGCACAGTATGAAAGCTGGACGATTCCGCTTCCGTGCATGCTATCCGTGGCGTTTTCGGCGCTGGGAGCCCTGATCGGATTGAAACTGACCGGTCTGGCCCTCAGTATTTACGCACAGCTCGGCATGGTGATGCTGATCGGGCTGACGGCGAAAAACGCGATCCTGATGGTCGAATTCTCCAAACAGGAACGCGAAAGCGGAAAAAGTATCGCCGAAGCCGCCATCTCCGGGGCGAACCTCCGTTACCGCGCGGTGCTGATGACCGGATGGAGCTTCCTTTTCGGTGTATTCCCGATGGTCGTTGCCAGCGGGGCCGGCGCCGGAAGCCGGCAGTCGATCGGCATTACCACATTCTCCGGGATGCTGCTGGCAATGTTTATCGGCCTCAGCTTCACGCCCGCGTTCTATTCCCTGTTCCAGCGCTTCCGCGAATGGGGCAAACGAAAACTCGGCTGGGAAAAAACGGAACTGCCGTCGGCTCCGCCGCAAAATGAAAAATAAGGATTCCCCTTCCCGGGGGGCAAAGGTTTTCTCTCCCCACACACCCACCTTTGCTCCCCGGTCTTTCCGTCCTCCGGCGGTTCAAAAATATCCGCAGACGGAAATTCCGGAAAGGACGTCGCTTTTCAGCGTCAGGACGGGGTCCGCCGGTTTGTAGAAACGGATCAGTCCGGACAAGTCGGCGTCGGACTCTTCCGCCACCTCGCGGAAAGCGTCACATGTTTCCGGGAAGAAGGCGCTGTTGTAGAAGCAGTCTTCCTTCCCCTCGAAAATGGCGGCGTAGAACATGCCCGTCTCCACAAGGTCCTGGAAGAAATGGCTCCCGAAGGAGAGTTCCGGCAGGATGTGCCCGCCCTGAAAGGAAACCTCGCAGATCGCCGCAATGTTGCTGATCTCGGAGAAGTTGACGGGCACCCCGAGTTCCGGGGAGGAAGTTCCCCAGCGGCCGGGTCCGATCAGCAGGATTCTGGATTTCGCGCCGAGGCTCCGGTTGATCTTTCCGACACAGCGGGCCGCCTTGTATTTGGTCCGGAGGTCGGACTTGTAGTAAAGCGCCGGATCGACCACGAGAACGTAGTCGATCTTCTGGTTGAATCCGCCTCCCATGGTATTGCCCTTGAGACGGAAAAAGACGCGTTTGTCCGGAATGGGCGGAATAAAGACATTCGCGCCGCGTCCCCGGATCTGGAGCGGACGGCACTGGAGCATGTTGATCATATAGTCGCCACCCGCGCTGAAGTTGACGGTGAACTCGATGTCCACCGGATAGTCATAGAGGTTCTGGAGCGTCTCCAGAATGGTCCGCATGTCGGAAATGAACGAGGCGTTTTCCAGAATTTTTCCGCAGTTCGTATAATAGACGTCCTTCGCGGTTCCGCTACGCCGGTAATATTCCTCCGCCGTCTCGTCGTGAACGCACAGGAGGTCCCGCAGATAGGGAGGCAGCAACGGGACCACCTCGTCCAGCGGTTTTGCGGCAAGGACATTGTGTTTCAGGTCGAGGACATCGAGATGTTTCTGGGCGAAACGGGCCTTGTCCTCCTCGTTGGCCACCGGCATGAGGCCGGGATAGTCGAGCGCCGCGATCCGCGGATAATCGGACTCCGTCCTGGATACGGCGCGGGTTCCCAGCCCCGCCACGATCCGGAGCATTCCCGCCGCCGGATCGATATGTTCGTTCCAGACGTATGAATTGTGGGAGTAGCCGACGCCCGCCGCGGTGGGCATGAAAATATCGTCGAGATGCGATCCGGACACCCTCTGCACGAGAATCGCCATCTGTTCGTCCTTCTGGTCGAGTCCGCGCTGACGCCGGTAAGCCAGCGCCGAAGTGTCCATCGTGCTGGCGAAGACTTCCTTCACCGCTTTCTCGAACGCATACAGCCGTTCCTCCGGCGGACCCGCGTTCACGCAGAAAACCGACTCGTATTTTCCTGCGAAGGCGTTGCCGAAGCTGTCCTCCAGCAGGCTGCTCGAGCGTGCGATGATCGGGCTCTGTCCGAAGTAGTCCAGCATCCGGCGGAACTGCTCCCGGATATGCTCGGGAAACTCCCCGTTCGGAATCTTCTCCCGGAGCTGTTCGGCCACCGGATAATACCCTTCTTCCGTTTTCTGTTTCAGGCGCAGCATCCACCATCCGTTCTTCACGAGGAACGAATAAAAGACGTCCGCGCCGATGAAGAAGGAGTCGTGCGTTTCGATGCGGTTCTGGATTTCCGGCAGTTTGTTTTCGATGATTTTCCGGGCAAGGAGCATGCCGACGGCCTTCCCTCCGATGGGACCGCTTCCGATAATGCGCTCTTTGAACCGCAGGATGTCTTTCGTGGAAAACTGGGTTTCCGCGATCGCATAGATGCCCGGATCTTTTCCGATCAGGAGGGAAAGCAGATATTTCCGCGAATCCTCGGAATGAATTCCAAGGGAAAGTTCATTGCGCACCTTGAGGAAGGCGCGGTCCCAATTGTCGAGCGAGCAATCCACTTCGCCGTTCCCGGAAGCGTTGGCGAGCTGAAAGAATCCGGCGCATTCCACGGCATCGGTAAGAGGATAACTGTCGTTTCCGTCCGCGGTGAGCTTGTTGGGGAGGAACATGGTTTTCGAATAGCGGTTCCAGACCTTCAGCGGATGCACATAGAGAGCATCGCCGCTGTGGAAGACATCCAGCAGGAGCTGGGTGGTGTCGCGAATCCGGGCGACCGCGTCCAGGGAATGACGGTTCCGCAGCAGACAGAAAAACGCGACGGTGTTGAGGTCGAAAAGATAGGGGCAGATGACCTGAAAAAAGTTCCCCATCATGAGGTCGGAAGCCCAGGCGGTCTGAAGTTCCGAAAGAGTATCGAATACGTAGAACGCGTCGCGTCCCTCGCGTGTGATCTCCGCGTGGACATCCACGGTGAAGGTCTCGAAACCGGTGTCCGGGTGGAAGGTGAAGGTCTTGACGCCCTCCTCTTCCCCGATCAGCCGGGGATGTCCTTCGAAGTGAATGTAGATCAGGTTCCTGCCGTCCCCGGTCGCATACCGGACGAACGGACGCAGAAAATACGAGTATTCGGAAATGTCATCGGTCTGCCAGACAACGTTGTCGCCCATCCGGATGAAATCGACGATCTTGTCGAAGCCCGCCAGCCCGGACGGAACCCGTTCAAAAGTGGACATTCTGTTTCTCCTCGAAGTAACTTCACCCAACCCAGGCGGGCAGACCGGTCCGCCGGTTGCCGCCAACGGGGAAATATACTCCGATCGAAGCCAAAGAGCAAGAGGAGAACAGAGCGGAAAACGGGATTTTCGGAGTCTGCGCCGTCCACCCGCAAGGAACGGCGCGTTCCTGAAAAAACGTTCAGACGGATATCCGGCGGGCTTCTTCGATCAGGGCGGTCATGCGGTTCGCGCTTTCCGCCGTCAGCGTGTTGACGGCCCGTCCGCAAACAGAATCGCGGAAATGTTCCAATTCCTGCATGAAGGCGCTCTTTTCCGCCGCGGGAACTTCGATCACCTCATACTTCTGCGTATGGAGAATGAGACGATCCGGGCGTTCAATACGAAGATATCCGTGATCGCCGAGCAGGGTGATGGTCAGGTCCCGGAAACAGAAGGTGCTCTGGACGGCATACATTCCCTGAAGCTGTGCGGTCACCCCGTTTCCATAATCCGCGACAATCGCGAAGGCGTCTTCCTTTTCCCAGCCGAAACGGTGCTGGAGCTGAGAGAAAAGGACCTTTTGCGGATTCAATCCGGTGATGAACGAAATCAGGTCGAAGTCATGGATGGAGAGTTCATACATCGCGCCGGTTTTCTTCACCCACGCCCCTTCCGGACGCGGATTGAACGCCTGAAGTTTCGTAGTGACGATCGAACGCAGTTCGCCCACCTCAGGAAGATATTTCTTCGCCTCGATGAAGATCGGCTCATACCGCATTTTGAATCCGACGGCAAGGATTTTCTTCTTTTCTTCCGCGAGCCGGGCGAGGGTTTCCCCTTCGGCGACATTCATCGTCAGGGGTTTCTCGCAGAACACGTTGAACCCGCGTTCCAGAAGCCGTTTGACCACCGGAAAATGAGCCGCGGGAGGCGTCACGACGCTGACGCCGTCCAGTTCGGCCGGAATATCTTCCAGACTCAGATAAAAGGGACACTTGCAGAAATCCGCCGCCGCGCGGGCCTTTTCCTCATTCAGGTCCATCACGGCCGCGACTTCAACGCCTTCGATCGAGTTCCAGCTTCTTGCATGCGCCATTCCGATTCCGCCGCATCCGACAATTCCTACTTTGAACATGATTTATTTACTCCTTATTCCGACCGCAGCCGCAAAACGGCATTTTGGTACGTATTCAAAACCAGCTTGATTCTGCTGATTTTTCCCGAAAGAAAGCGAACCTTCTTCCATCCGCCCTTTCCGTCAAGAACCTCCGCACTCGTAATCCCGGACGGCGTACGCAATGAGATTTCTCCGAGAGGATCGAAATTCAAGTTCACCAACGCAACCAGATGGGCTCCGTCCGGGAGAATTCCATGCCGAAGATAAACATCCTGATCCGTCGTACAAAGGAAGGGAAGCGGTTCTCCGTTCAGTTTGTCCAGAATCCCGATGAGCCACCGTTTCCGTTCCGGAGACAGCCAGTTGTAAACGGTCATTTTCAAGTTCAGCGCGGTCACAGCCACCTGTCCGCCGGAGGCATTCGCCCGAAAAGTCATACCCGGGGCAACCACTTCGTATTCCGGCGCCCCGATGAACGGATGTTTCACCAGTTCGGTCAATACTTCCGTATCCGGAGAAGAAACCGTTATAAAAGGCGCGGTGAAATCATTCATGAACCGCAACCGGTCGCCGATGGAACAGACCCTTTCGCAGGAGAAGCGGAATTCCTTCTTCTCCAGACGGACCCCGAGAAGCGGACCGAAACCGCGCCGCTGTGCTTCAAAAGCGGCATCGCCGTCCAGAAGCGCTTTGCCGGAAAGAATTTTTTTCAGGGTGCTGTCGTCAACGGCCCGGAGGGTGTCGCCGGTCAGAAGATGAACGGCTCCGGGCGTAAATTCGCCATACTGCCCCGGAATGCCGTAGCGGTTGAACAACTGATGCTGCCAGTCGTTCCATGTGAAAAATCCGGACATGTGCGCGGGACGCCAGTCCAGCCGTTTGTCCGGAAGAATGGTGACGGGACCCTGCCAGCGAACCGTTTTCACGCAGTTCATCAGGGCATTGTAAAAACCGCGATGCCGTGCGAGAATATCCTCATATTCACAGCTGTCTTTCGGGTCAGGCATCGTCAGGTTGGTAATCCAGAGTTTTCCGCCGTTGAGACCGTTCAGGATTCCGCCCGTGATGTGCGTGTGCATCCCGATCGCGGATTTGCTGTAGCGGTTATGCGGACACGTGTCCGATTCGTCCAGCAGATACGGGATGTCGCCCGCCGCCTTCTTCATGAAAGCGGTGTGATACATCCGGATCGGAAAATCCTGCGCAGATCTTTCCAGATACATGGCGTTGTGAATCCGCAGGAACGGGTCGTTGTTTCCGGCGAGGGTCTTCGCCATTTTTTCCATCAGCATGAATTCACCGCCTCCGGCGCAATACCCGCACGGAATCGAAGAATCGACAAGATCGATGGATTTGCGGATCAGTTCCGCGAATCCCAGCAGAGTCTCCTTCCGGAAATCGTCGAATTGCGCGGCAAGGGGATCGCCGGCCGGGGCGTCCAGCAGAGCCCGGCGAAGAGATTCCGAAGTAAATTCCCGGCCGCATTTCCGGTTGAATTCTCTTACATGAAGTTCGCAGAAACATTCCAGTCCGTTGCTGCTGTTGTTGATCAGGCGGATGTCGTCATCGATCAGGAGAAATGAAGGCCGTTCTTCCGCCAGACGTGAAATCATTCCCGCGGCATAGCGGCGGAATCCTTCTTCCAGAGGACAGAAACGATAGGCGGTCTTTCCGGTGATGTTGACCGTATAATGCCACGGATGCTCACAGAGAACGCCTCCATTCCAGCCGTGTCCCATGATGCTTTGCACAAGAATCCCGGGCAGAATGTCCGTCTCTTTCAAGGACTCCCGGATGTCCCTGAATTTTTCCGCGTAATATTCCGCTTTTTTTTCAGGGGCCGATCCTTCGGGCTGCATCGTCATGCAGAATGCAATCCGTTTCAGGCCGGTTTTCCGGGAGACACGTTTTGCCTCACGGACCATATAGTCGACCCGGTCCGGGAAAAAGCCGACGACATTGATGAACAGCATTTCATTTTCCTTGAACATGATCTTACTTCTTTTTGAGGAGGATGACCGTATTTTCCGGTATGTTCCGAAGTGTGTTGCCGCTGTATCCGTCCACCGTCCAGCCCTTCGGTAAATCCAGTTTGATTTTCTTCACCGCGTCATAGAAGAAAAGCGCTCCGCCTTTGTCGCTGATCCAGACGGTTCCAAACGGGGTCTCCCGCACGAAAGGCATTCCGACATTCTCCCGGGCACGGGCGATGGGCGGGTTCAGGTTTCCGATCCGCTTCACAGCGGCGATTTCGCCTGGAACACGCTCGAATCCGGCGGCGTAGCCATCCGTGCTCACAACGCCGAAGGAGTTGTACATCGCCATGCGGAAATAGTCCAGTTCAAGACCATCCCCGACCAGATGGGTTCCGGGCGCCGTCCCGACCAGGGCGAACTCCTTGCCGGTGAAAGGTTCGTAAACCTGCCGACGGAACCACCATGTATCGAGAATCAGCGGATTCTGTCCTTCGATCCGGACCGGAATTCCCCGTTCGTTGAAGAAACGGAAGATTTCAGGCATGGCGTAAAGTCCGGTATTCGATTCAGGCGTCCCGTAGTTCACCCCTCCGGACGCGGCGCCGTACATATCCAGATAGATTCCGCCCAGCCCGCCTTTGATGGCTCTTTCAATGACACCGTAATACCATTTCCGGAAATCTCCGTTGT
>CAYWZD010000115.1:0-9894 GCA_964462755.1 uncultured Victivallales bacterium
CCTGTACAGCGGGGACCTTGCCTCTCTCGAAGAGTGGTATCCAGCACTCAAGGAGAAACTCCTTCTTCCGTTCGCCATTGACGGCGTTCTTCTCGATCCCCGCAAGGCCCATGAGAAGTTTTCCGATGAGGAAATCATGAAGCTGACCGGGCTGGGCAAACATTTTGCGCATTGGTTCCGCGACATGGTCGACTGGCCCGCCGCCGAACGCGACGACTACGATTTCGGCGACTTTACGACCAATCGCGAACTGCTGCCCCGCAGTCCGCAGGCCATGAAAGGCTTCGAGATCTCTTATGCGAGTTTCGTCCCGAACGCTTTCCACGTCGCCGCTCTCCGCACCATGTCCCGGATCGCGGGGCTTCTGGGGAAAAACGAGGATGGGAAGTTCTATTCTGAACGCGCGGATGCGGTCCGGGCGAAACTCCGGGAAACCATGCTGGATTTGAAAGACCGCAGCGGACTCTTTTTCGACTGTCCCGATTCCCGGCACACCGCGATCATGACCGATGCCATGGCGATTTTCGCCGGGATTGCCGAAGGGGATGAAATTCCCGCGATTATGAAACATCTGCGTTCAAAACAGATGGCATGCAGCGTCTACGGCGCAACGTTTGTCCTGAGTTCGCTCTTCCGGAATGGTCTCGAAGCCGAGGCAATCAAGCTCATGGCGACCCGCGTGGGAACCCGGAGCTGGAGCGGAATGCTCCAGCAGGGGGCCACGATCGCCATGGAATCCTGGAACGCCTACGGTTGTCCGGGGCGGGACTGGAATCATTCCTGGGGAACGGCTCCGCTCCATATCGTTTCCCGCGAGATGTTCGGAATTCAGCCGCTTGAACCGGGATTCTCGAAGTTTTCCGTTCAGCCCCGGATCGCGTTCCTCAAACATGCCTCGATCGTTCAGCCGACGCTTCATGGGCCGATTGAAGTTTCCGTCCGCAGAACCGGCGGCGAACAGGTCGATCTTTCCGTCCGTGTGCCCTCCGGTACGGAGGCCGTTCTCGTGTTCGACGGAAAAACCCGGGTGCTTCCACCCGGGGCGCATTCCTTCTCCGGAACGGTTCCTCTGTAAGGGAGTGTCCTTCTCAGGAAATCTTGCGGAAGGCGCGGATCACTTCGTCGCAATACTGGTTCATGGCGCCGACGTCCGCCCCGCAATTGAGGAAATCATACCCCATGGCGAAGTAGGGTTCCATGTCCGCGATGCCGGCCGTGGTTCCCGCGAATTTGCCGTATTTGTGCGCGGTCTGGGCGATCCGTTCGCGGGCGCGGCAGACTTCCGGATGCTTGAGTTCGCCGGGGAATCCGAGCGCGTGGCTGAAGTCGCCCGGGCCGAAGAAGATCATGTCGATGCCCGGCACCTGGCAGATTTCATCCAGCTCTTCCATCGGTTCCGGGTCTTCGATCTGGACGATCACCATGCGGTTTTCGTTTACAAACCGGATGTAATCCGTAAAGGGGAACCGGCAATAAAGGCCGTCCGCGTTGCCGCCGTCGACCGGACGCCGTCCGATGGGGTGGAAACGGGTTGTCCGCGCAATCTCCCGCGCCTCTTTCGCGCTCATCAGGTGCGGAATCATGATTCCGGTGGCATCCGCTTCCAGCGGGCGGATGTAATCACTGTAGGAGCCCTTCGCCACCCGGACGATCGTATCCACGTCATGGGCTTTGCACGCGAGAATCTGTTTTTCCATGACCTCGAAATCCGTCGGCACGTGTTCACAGCAGATCCAGACGCAGTCGTATCCGCATAACGCGGCCAGTTCGCTGGCGCGGGCGCAAGTAAAGTTGTTTTTGAAGCTGAGCGCCTTTTTTCCGGCGCGCATCTTGTCGAGAACCACACTTCTTCTGGGGGCGCAATTCATTTCTTCTTCTCCTTCTTACGGGATTCTTCGGTTCTTGTAAAGTAACTCTGATTATGCTCAAACAGAAGCCGATACAAGGTTTCGGCATCTTTCCGTTTCAGCGTATCGACGATTTCCTGATGCTCCTGCGCGATTTCCTCCGGCGTTTTTCCACGGGAGGAGCCCGAGTTCCTTTCCCGTGCTTTTGAAAAAAAGCCGACGATCAGCGGCACCATTCCCGAAAGCAGTCCGTTTCCGGGAATTCGCAGCAGAAGGGAATGAAACTGAATTTCCAGAACGATCTGTTCTTCCTTTCCGGCGGCTTTTTTCAAGGCTCCGACGATTTTCTGGAGCTCCTTGATGTCAGAGCCCCGCACCTTTTCGACGATCATGCGGGCGGCTCCCGATTCGATACAGGCCCGGAAGTGCGCCAGCTCCTCCATCGTGTTCTTTTCCGCCGCCAGAAACGGAAAATAGGCCTCATACGGATTGTCCGGAACCAGCCGCAGAATGACGGCCCCCGTTTTCGGCCGCGAGGCGATGATTCCGAGCGTCCGGTAATGGCGCAGTGCTTCCCGGAGAATGTTCCGGCTGATCCCCAGCGCTTCGGCGAACTCGTTTTCCCGGGGCAGGACATCTCCTTCCGACAGCCGGTTCGTCAGAATATGGTTCCGGATCGCTTCGATGACGGCTTCCACCGTACTTTTCTTCTGAATCCGGGCGATTCCCATGGGGGCTTCCTCCTGTCTTGTGCATGCTCTGGTTTTTTGTTTTGTAGTATTGTAGCACAAATAATGAAAAAAGCAAATCGCGCCGGAGGAAAAGATTGTTTTTCTTTCGGGTTTTTCATTGTGCACGGGCGGAAAACATGGTCTGGAAACCGTTGCGGCTTTGGTGGAAAAACCGTTTCCCGGGGGTTGTATCGGCCGGAATCGGTGTTATAGTATTGAGCATTATGAATAACTTTGGATGGAAGAAACTTTTTGTGTTGCTGGCCGCTGCCGGAATGGCTTCTGTTTTAACTTCATGTTTCTATTTCGAAATGAACAGAAACATGAAGAATACGGCCAAAATCCGTAAGGGCATGACAAAAAAGCAGGTGCTTGAAGTCATGGGGGAACCCGTAAAAGGGGAGATTTATTGTACCGACAGGGTGTGGTTCTACTATACACGCCAGCGTTGGATGGATGGGTTGATCACGCGCGACGAATGTACCCCGGTCGCTTTTGACGAATACGACCACGTGATTGGCTGGGGGCCTGACTTCAACACAGGCGTTTATGATTTCCTTGCAAATCCGACTCCGATTGACAAAAAAAAACAGTAATATGAATCCAAGCTGAAAATGAGGCTGATATGAAAAAAAATTACCTGTTTTTCCTTCTGATCTTCCTGTTGCTTGCCGGTATTTTCACTGTTTTCCGAACCTATATTGCGGACTTTTTCAATGTCTGCCTGATCGCCATGAAAGAAGGGCGCAGCATCCGTGTCGACAACACGGATCTGATCAAGAGACCGAAAAACGTCCAGGTCAAGGTGAAGGGCGCCAGCGGCATTGCCGGAGCGGCACAAGTCAAGATCCTGAAAGAAAACGTCACCGCTTTTCCTGTGACAAATCTGGTTGCCGACGCTTCCAAAAAGAAAACCAGAAAAGAGCTTTTCATTACAAATTGGGCGGTTCTCGGACCCTTCGACCTTTCCCTGATTTCAAAGGATTTCGCCTTGGAGACCGTTCTTGCCCAGGAGTGCATGAACGAAAGTTTCACCGAGGCTTCCCTGACTCTTGTTCCGAAGGACTACGCCTGGCAGAACATCGAAGGCCTGATTTCGGATGGAAGAATCAATCTTTCCGAAGTCTTCCGGAAAAACAAGAATGCCGCCGCGGTGTGGGTGGTGGCCGATGTGGCGGTTTCCGAGGAGATTCCCGAGGCTCTTCTTCTGGCTTGTACATATCAGTTTTCCCGGATCTTCGTGAACGGGAAACAGGTCTTTGTTTCCGATCCGAAAACTCCTGTCCGGGTGGACGGCATCCAGATCAAGGTTCCCCTGAAAAAGGGAACAAACCGGATTTTCATCAAATTGGCGACATCGAATGCTCGAAGCTGGTATTTCTATCTGCGTCTCACCGACGCCAAGAAAGTTCCCTTGATCCCCGTTCCGCCCCAGCCGAAAAAATAACGGGGAATCTTCTCTATTTGGAATTGAGGATTATGCCTCGGGCTGTTTTTTGCCCGGCGCCAGGAGGAAGAACAGTCCCCCGGAGAGGTTGAAAAGCAGAATGATCGCGGTGATTGTCAGGGAGATCGCCATCGCCGAATCGGGGGAAATCCCTCCCGCCTGAAGAATCGGAATCACAAACAGGTCCCGTGTTCCCACCCCCGAGGGCGTCGTCGGCAGGAGTCCGGCGATGTTTCCCACTGTGATGGCCGCAAGGACCGCCCCGAACGAGGGAAAACCGCCCGTCACGGCGATGGATACGCAATAGGCCATGAGTCCCAGCACGAGATTTACGAAAACAATGCTGGTCATAATACAGACGACCACTTCCCGGCGACAATTCCCGTAGGAGTCCAGAGCATCGGTCACCTTGCTGTACATCCCATGCGTGAACTTGTCTCCGAGCTCCTGTATTTTTCGGTATAAGGGAATCCTCTCCAACATCTTGTGATTAAACACAACGACGGAGGCGGCAATTCCGCAGAGGCTTCCCGCCAGCAGCACATAGATGAACTTTTCAATGATGCCGGACGAAACCGAGGAGATCGTCCCCCACACGAACGGAAGCATCAGCAGCGCCACCAGAAAAATTCCGATCATTCCCGTGAAACGGTCGATCAGGATCGTGAACGCGCCGTCGAACTTGCGTCCCTTCTGAATGTGCGCGGCCAGAAAACCGACCCGCACCAGATCGCCCCCGATCGCTCCGGGCAGCACCAGCGAAAAAAAGAACGACTGCATCGTGAGAGAGCAGGCCAGCGCCAGGGAACAGTCGATCTTCTGCGCCTTGAGCAGCAGACGCCACCGCCAGGCGTTCGCGAAGATATGCAGCGCATACAGCGCCAGCGCAGCCCCGATCCATCCGAGATGGGCATTGAGCAGCGTTTTCAGAAGTCCCGGAGGCGTTTTCCAGATCAGAAACGCGATGATGCCTCCTGCCAGCAGTATCTTCAAAAGAGTTTTCACAACGGTTTTCATGCGAATCGGCTTTTTTCTCTCTTTTTCATTTGTAGTAAGCCGGTTTTACGGTTATATTTCCGGGATTACGAACGAACGGAAAAGATAGCCCGGTTTTCCTTTTTTTCAACACAAATTGCATAATCGCGGGCAAAATACATGTAAAATCGTCGGGAATTTGAAATGGCAGGACCGGTTTTGAATCTTTTGTTTATCGGGGACATCGTCGGAAAAGGTGGACGGAGCGCGGTCAAGGCGCTGATCCCCGTCCTGAAGCAACGGCACAATTGCTCTTTTGTGATTGCCAACGGGGAGAACTCGGCCAACGGCGCCGGATTCAGTCTCTCGTGCATCCGGGACATGGAGGCGGTTGACGTGCTTACCGGCGGCGATCATACCTGGGACCAGAAACCCTTTGAAACGGAAATCCTTTCCGTGAAAAATCTGGTGCGTCCCGCGAATTTCAGTTCCCTCCAGCCAGGGAAGGGCTGGGGCGTCTTCCGCAATCAGGCGGGCGGCGAAGTCGCCGTCATTGTTCTTCTCGGACGGATCTTCATGAAGGAAAGCGCGTCCTGCCCCTTTGAGACGGCGGAAAAAATTCTTGCGCAGATTCCCCCGACGGTCAAGTGCATCGTGGTGGACATCCATGCGGAGGCGACCAGCGAAAAAGCCGCTCTCGCCTGGTTCCTCGACGGCCGGGTGACCGCTGTCATCGGCACCCACACCCATGTCCAGACTTCCGACGCCCGGGTGCTTCCCGGAGGCACCGCGTTCCTTTCCGACGTCGGCATGGTCGGCGGTCATAACTCCGTGCTGGGACGCGACATCCCCGATGTGGTCCGCAAGTTCCGCACCGGCATGCCCACCCGCCTGAACGTCACTGAAAACAATATCCGGCTGGATTACGCGGTCGTTTCCTACGAACTGGAAACGGGACGCGCCGTCGCGATCCGCGCCGCTTCCGAATTCTTTACCCCGGAGACCCTTTGAAATGGACAAAATCATTCCCCCCATCGACTGGAAACGGACCGATACCCTGATTGCCCTTGCCCTGGAAGAGGATCTCGGGGACACGGGTGACGTCACAACCAATTCCGTCATTCCGGAAGACCTTGAAGCGGAAGCGGTTCTGCTCGCAAAGGAAGACCTTGTCTGCGCCGGACTCCCGGTAGCCGAACGCCTGTTTCACACGCTCGATCCATCGTTGGTCTGGACCTCCCGAGTCAAGGAAGGACAGGTTTGTCCGAAGGGAACCGTTCTGGCCTCGATCCGCGGCAATGCCCGCAAACTTTTGACCGGCGAACGCACGGCGCTGAACTTTCTTCAGCGGCTCTGCGGAGTTGCCACGGCATCAAAGAGATATCAGGATGCCACGGCCGGAACTTCCTGCCATATTCTGGATACCCGCAAGACGACTCCCGGCTGGCGCAATCTCGAAAAATACGCGGTGGCGGTCGGCGGCGCCTTCAACCATCGCATCGGACTCTACGACCGTGTCATGATCAAGGACAACCACCGCGAACTGGCGGGGCTGGAAGGCCCCGGCGGAATCACCCGTTCCGTGGAACATGCCCGCGCCGCTTTCCCGGGTCTGGAGGTCGAAGTGGAAGTCGACTCCCTCGAAGAATTGACGGAAGCCATTGCGACGGGCGCGGAATACATCCTTCTCGACAATATGACGGATGAGCAGATGGCGGAAGCCGTCAAAAAAACGGCAGGTCGTTCCAAACTGGAAGCCAGCGGCGGAATCACGCTTTCCCGGATTCCCTCCGCCGCTGCGACCGGCGTCGATTTCATTTCCGCCGGAGCCCTGACGCACTCCGTCAAATCCTGTGACATTTCCATGGACGTGGTTCTTCCGAAGAAGAAATGAAATTAGAATTTGACGGGTTGTAACTTGTTCATAATGATTTTGTTTTGAATATGCCGGAAGAGTGACGGACGCTCTGACGGCAATGCGCCCGGACGAAAATTCCGGAATCAATTTTTGATCAGGAAGGAAACGGAAAATGATTGCGCAGCTGAAAGGAATTCTGCTGGAGTCTTCCTTTACGGAAGCAGTGGTGGATGTTGGCGGAGTCGGTTACCGGGTATTGATTCCGATGAGCACCTTCGACAAACTTCCCCGCGTCGGGGAACCGGTGACGTTTCTGACCCGCATGGATGTTCGCGAGGACGCTATTCTTCTGTTCGGTTTTGCCACCCGTCAGGAACGCTCCATGTTCGAACTGCTGATCACGGTCAACGGCATCGGTGCGAAAACCGCGCTGAACATCCTCAGCAGCATGAACATACCGTCCTTCTGTTCGGCGGTTGCCTCCGGGGACCTCAAGATGCTCAAGAAGATCAACGGAGTCGGCCCGAAATCCGCCGAACGGATTGTCGTGGAGCTCCGTGACAAAGTCCAGAACATTGTTCCGGAAGTCTCTTTTGCCGGAGGCGGAGCGGCACCGGCCGACAAAGCGGTCGAAGATGCGATCCTGGCGCTCGGACAGCTCGGTTTCCAGGGGCCGAAGTTCCAGAAACTGATTGTCGAAGTGGCCCAGCAAATTCCGGAGGATCAACGCTCCAGCGAAAACATCATCCGCAAGGCGCTCCAGACTTTGAATAAATAGTTGATGCAAAAGAAAGCATGAGGGCTGCGCGCCCTCAAACTCCGCGGCAGGCGAGAATCGCCTGCACCCTGAAAATGCTGTCGCATTTTCTCCAAGAACTTTCATAATCATAATTTATTGCATCGCAATAAATTATAACTTAGAAGTTTTTGAAAATGATGGGAGGGTTTGGGGGGAAGAAAAAAACTTTTTTCAAAAAGGTTTTTCTTCCCCCCGAGCTTTTTGCACTTTGTCCCGTGCCTCCGCTCGTTATTTTTTGGGACGGTCGGCTTCCGGGATGTAGTTCGCCAGTTTCTTCTGCGCGAAGATCGGTTTCAGACACGCGAAGCGCTGACGTCCGTTGACGGTCGGCACGCTTGGGAAATCTTCACCGATCAGGGGCCGCGCGTAATCGAGGAATTCGTCGGTGACATCCGCTTTGTCTGCGGAAATCCACTGGGAGGGGAAGGTGCGTTCGGAGTTGGCCACCAGTTCGAGTGGGGCCTTGTCGTAGCGGACCTGATAGATGCAGCCGGGTTCGCGGAGAATCGTGGACATGAATCCGTTTTCGCCGTTGACGGCCAGCAGGACCGCTTTCTGTCCGACGCGGTAGGCTTCGTCCAGATCGACCGTGGAGGCATAGATCGCGGTGTCGCGCTGGTCGGTGCCGAAGGTCTGTCCGCGGGCGGAGCCGATGGCGGGCAGTCCGCGCTTGTTCAGGTAGTTCACGAGGGCCTGCTGGACGGTGGTCTGGCTGGCGCCGAACTGGGCGTGTCCGAAGCTGTCCTTGGCGAAACCGAGGTCGCCCACGTCGCAGCCTTCGCTGACCACGACGACGGCGCGTCCGCGTTTCCGGACTTCTTCATCGATGCGGTCGGCCATGGCTTCCATGGTGAGTCCGCCTTCCGCGAGGAAGATCAGGAGCGGGGTTTCGCGTTTGGGATCGGCCAGACGCGCCGCGGCGGGGATGTAGCCGATTTTGCGGCCCATCGCCTGAAGCACGAGCACGGGGTCCGCCGGGCAGGAGCCGCGGTTTTCCTCTTCGGCGTTCTGGACGATCATCTGCCAGTAGCGGGCCACGGAACCGTAGCCGGGGGTATGGTCGATGAGCTTGAATTCGCTGTCGCCCACATCGTTGTCGATGGTCTTGGGCACGCCGATTCCGACCAGGTCCAGTCCGCGCTGACGGGCCAGCGCGGCCACCTTGTTGGCGGTGTCCATGGAATCGTTGCCGCCGTTGTAGAGGAAGTAGCCGATGTTATGGGCTTTGAGGACTTCCACGACCCGGTCGAAGTCTTCCAGCTGTTTGCTTTTGATCTTGTAGCGGCAGGTGCCGATGGCGCCGGCGGCGGGGGTGTTGCGCAGCAGGGCGATCTCTTCCTCGGTCTGGGCGGAGAGGTCGAGAAGTTCTTCCTTGAGGACTCCTTCAATGCCGTGGTAGCCGGCGTAGATCGAGCCGATCTTGTCCGGGAACGAGCGGGCGGCTTCGACCACGCCGCGGAGCGAGCTGTTGATCACCGGCGAAGGGCCGCCCGATTGTGCGATCAGAAGATTTTTCTTTGCCATGATTTCTTACTCCATGAATGCTTTTTTGAGAGCCCACAATCCCAGCGCGGGATTGCTGATGAAAAAGATTTCTTCCCCGTTGACCGTGTTGAAACCGTCTTTGAGGGAATCGGTTTTGTATCTGGCCTGAACTTCGGCAAGGTTTCCGTATTGGAATCCGACGGAGCGGATTTCCGCCTCGGAAACGAGCGGACCGGGACAGTAGGTGATGGAGAAGCGGCCTTCGCTGGAACCGTGGATCAGGTGGGCGGCCGCGCCCAGATTGTTGCGGAGCTCCTGATTTTCGGCCACCGATTTGAGGGTCGCGGGCGTGCCCTTGTATCCGTATTTGCGGATCAGACGGTCGATCTCCTTGTCCTCGCCGAACTCCTTGAGTCCGGGCGCGAGGATGATGAGTTCGCCTTTGTCGGCGATCGCCATGCGGGTGCGGTAGACGGCCTTGTTGCCCAGCCAGGTGCTCTTGAACTCCTCGGGATCGAGGTAGACGATCACCTTTTTCAGGGGTTTGTCGAGCATGACCAGATTGGTCTCCACGCTCAGCGCGGCGGCCTTCTGGAAGACCTCCACGCTGCTGCCCGAGAAGAAGCCGCGCATGGCCATTTTTCCGGTTTCATCCTTGGCCATGACCGTCAGCATGTGCACGATCGGACGGTCGGCAAGGAAGGTGTCCGCGCCGTAGTTGAACAGACGCCGGACGGGCGAGTCGGCGCGTC
>CAYWZD010000116.1:0-9860 GCA_964462755.1 uncultured Victivallales bacterium
CATGGGTATATTCCTATTACCAGCAACCGGATGCTTCGGCCGGTACCCGCGACAGAAATCGCCTCCCATGCCTGAGACGGTTATTTTCGACCGTACCGTCATGCTGGAACCCCTGATGGATGACAAGGAGTTGATCGGGAATATTTTCCGGGAGTTTCTGGAAGACATTCCAAGGCGGATCGCGGTGCTGCGTCAGGCTCTGGAAGATGGGGATGTCATGACCGGAGAGCGTCAGGCTCATGCCATCAAGGGGGCTTCTGCCACGGTGGGAGGCATGGCTTTGCGCGCTTTGGCCGCCGACATCGAAAAAGAAGGCCGAGCAGGCAATCTGGAAGACATGAAAATCCATGCAGAACGGCTTGACGCGGTATTGGCGGAACTCAAACAGGCGATCACGGAAGAATTCCCCGCCTGACGCCCGGTTTCCGGACAAATACCGTCATCGTTGATGCTGCTCTCCTCTTCGATGATGAGTCATTTTTTTTTCTTGCAATCATGCGGACCGTAGTGTTTCAATACCATTTTCTCCACCCCCTGTTTCTTTTCAACGGAACGTTTGAATGACGGGTTGTGCTTATTACAGATAATATAACAGATTTAAAAATAGTTTGATATTTCAGTATCATCTCTGATATATCTTATTGACAAAAATCTGGATTTGCTGTATAATCATTTACAGAGAACCGAAGGAAACATCAAAAGGGTACGCGGAAAATGGAAATCGCTCTGAAATCGAAGACCGGACGGAAAACCGGCAGCATTACCGAAACCCTGCGGAACCAGATCAGCAACGGGGTTCTGAAACCCGGCACGAAGATCATGTCCGCACGGGAGCTCAGCCGCCATTTCCAGGTTTCGCTGGTGACCGCCAACAAAGCGTTGACGCAGCTTGCCGAGGAAAATTGGATTGTCCGAAGCGACCGCAGCGGAAGTTTTGTCAGGAAAAACCTCAAGTCCGAAACCTGCAAGATCGGATTTGCCGACAACATCAACGTGTTCCGCGCCGAGATTCAGGCCAGTTGCGGACTTTATCGCGACACCTGCATCCAGAGACTTTACGAGAAAGACTGTCAGGTTCGTTTTCTGACCGAGAAAGAAATTGTGGACGCTGTGCTCGAGCGCGAGTTCGACGGTATCCTCTGCTACTACGGCGGATGGGACAACGAGACCATGGACCGCATGAAGAAAACAAAGATCCCGATTGTGCTCGGACGTTACGATTTTGTTCTGAATACCCCCTTCCATCAGGTTCTGCCGGATATTTACGGCGCGGTATTCGAAGTGTTCCGGCGAATCCGGCGAGATCAGTTCGACGGTCTGATCATCGTCTACGAAAATCATGAAAACTGTCTCTATCGTCGTGACGTTGCGCTGGAATTTGCGCATCAGGCGGGATTCAAAGATTCGGAAATCGAACTGGTCAAGGCCGCTCATCATGAGGTCGAAATGAACTATCCGATCTGGCAGGACATCAGCCGCCGCTGTCGCCGCAAATTCATCTATGCCTGCGGCGATGTGATGGCTTCCGGCCTGATCCGTGTTTTGCGCAAGTCAGGCGTCGAACTTGGCGGGGAAACCCAGCTTGCGAGTCTCGGCAACCTCGAGGATTCCGGCTACCAGCCCTTCGAAGAACCGACCATTACCGGTGCGGGCACCTGTTACCGGGAATACGGCGAGGCAGCGGTCCGCCTGCTTATGCGCGTGCTGGAATCCCCGGAAGAGAACCGGTTTTCCCAGATCATACGGGTCCCGGCAATATTCAAGAAACGAAAAACGGCGTTTGTCCAATAAGAATCGAAGCATCACAAGGAGGTCAAAATGAAACTTGAAAACAGAAAGAACTTTACATTGATAGAATTGCTGGTGGTGATTGCAATCATTGCCATTCTGGCGTCCATGCTGCTGCCGGCGCTCAAAAATGCCCGTGAAAAGGCGCGGGCCGTCAAATGTCTCGGCAATCAGAAACAGGTCGGCATGGCCCTGATGATGTACACTCATGACTATAACGACTGGTTCAGATCCGGCGATTCCTCCGCGGCGGACCCCACTGTTGCCGTCGAGCCTCAGGTGTGGGCGTGGGGCTGTGCCCTGGTCCGGAGCGGTTACTTGCGTTACAATCCGAACAATCCACGGAGCGGGGTTCTCTTCTGTCCCGACAGTCTGGACATCCCCAATCCCACGCTCGGACTTTGGAATACTTACGGCGCCTGGTATGCCAATGGCGCCTGCGTGAACACCGATTCCGTCCGGAGCGCACTTTCCTTGAAGGATATTCGTCTGCTGAAAGCCGGGGCTTCCAAGGTGTCGCTGGTTTCCGACTGCCGTGAGTATGACAAGCAGCGTCCTGTTTTCAAGATGGCGCATACAACCGCCACCAATTATTCCACCATCTATCTGCAGCATTCCAATCGGGCCAACATTCTCTTCATGGACGGTCATGCTTCCCCCAACGATGAAGTGCAGATCACCCGGGAAGTCAAGACCGCCAAGATCAGCACTTCCACTGGCGAAATCCAGAAGATCAGCGCCATTACCGTGAACTACAACGGCGCTCTGATACAGAAAAGCATTACACAGTAAAAAACGGTCCGTCTTAACGCAGGAGAATTCTCATGACAATGGCTCGCCTGATTGCTTTTTCGCTCTTGACATTATCTTTCGTCATCCCTTCTCTTTGCGCAAGTGAACCCTCTTTTTCCGTGGGCGGCTACTACCCTTCCCATGAAGCCGCTCTGCGCCAGCTACCTCCCGGCCGGATTGACTTCAAACTGTATGACGTCGTCTATCAGGCTTTTCTGCGATTCAATAAGGACGGTTCCCTCAAACCCGATCCGAAACTGGATTCGAAACCTCTGTTGAAAGCCGCCCGTGCGGTCGGGAAAAGCCTGGTCGTGCTCAGTGTCGGCGGCGGACGTTTCGGGCTGTTTCCGGAACTGTGCGGAACGCCGGAAAAGGCGGACGTCATGGCCCGGAAAATGGTCGGTTATGTAGTGGAGAACGGTTACGACGGCATCGATCTGGACTGGGAGGGCGACATGAATGCGGAAAACGGCAGACGCTGCGGAATGCTGATCCGCGCGCTCCGGAGCTGTCTGGACAGTGCCGTCGCGTTGAATCACCGGAAATATTACTTCAGCGTCACCCTCATGGGCGGGGAATGGTTTCTGCGCCATCTTGAACCCGCTTCTCTGGCGGTTCCGGACTGGATCAACCTGATGTCTTATGACATGAATTACCGGGTTGCCGCTTATCATGCCCCCTTGCAGTCCGAAAACGGCCCCAGCATTGAAAAAGTCCTCGACTACCTGACCGGAACACTGAAGATTCCGAAAAACAAAATCAACGTCGGGCTTCCCTTCTATGGCTTCCTGTATGAGAACCTGAAGCTGGGCGAAGAGATCAAAAACGGCAAGCATGAATCGAAACGGAGCATGTTGACTTTCGTCAGAATTCAGGAGAAGGGGAAAGGTTTCACCCGTTCCTTCGATCCTCTCACCCGCGGGGCGAAACTGATCTCGGATAAGCCGGACACCTACATCCTGTATGACGATGCGGAAAGCATTGCGTCCAAAGTCAAATGGGTGCGGGAACAAGGATATCGCGGCGTGTTCGTCTGGTCGATCAATCAGGATTGCCTGCCCGACGGCAGCGCTCCTCTGATGGCCGCTTTGAAACAGTCCTCCGGGAGATGGCATTAGTAGAAATCTTTGAAGACGGCAAACTGGATTCTGTTCACACTAACACTTGAATTATTTTGAGTTCATGCTATATTATCCAGCATGGAACTGAATAAAGAACAATACGAGAAGATAGCAAAACATCTGCCGCGGCAACGCGGTAATGTAAGCATGAGCAATCTCCAGCTGGTGAATGCGATACTGTATGTGGCGGAAAACGGTTGCAAATGGAGGGCACTGCCGAAGTCCCATGGTAATTGGCATACGGTTTATATGCGTATGAATCGCTGGAGCAAGAATGGGGTTCTTCAACGTCTTTTTGAGGGGCTTCAGGAGGAAAATTTAATCTGCATCCGTATGGAGGCGGTCTGTCTTGACAGCACAACAGTCAAGGTTCATCCCAATGGGACAGGAGCATTAAAAAAAGGGGAAAACAGAGTATCGGTCGTTCCCGAGGAGGACTCACGACAAAAATTCATATGGTCACCGCATCTGACCGTGCGGCTGTTTCATTCTCGCTCTCGCCGGGAAACGCAGCAGATGCACCAGAAGGAAGAAAACTCTTGAACCATACGCTCACGGGTGAAGCACAACGTTATTTGATTATGGACCGTGCTTATGAGGGAGATGAAACCCGTAATCTGGCAACTGATTTGGGCTTGATCCCTGTGGTCCCGCCAAAACAGAATCGAAAAGTGCCTTGGGAATATGACCGAGAAACATACAAAAGAAGAAATCAGATTGAGCGCTTCTTCTTGCGAATAAAACGATTCAGGAGAGTTTTCACTCGTTACGACAAGTTGGACATCATTTTCGCGGGGTTTATCTTGTTCGTCATGATTGTTGATTCAATAGTGTGAACAGATTCTAAGAGATTCCTGGTGCTTTGACTTCACGGATTCATTCGAAGGCGGTCAGAAAATCGCTGAATACTGGAAGAATGTGAAGGATCCGCCAACGGCATTGGTGGCGACCAATGACGAAATCGCAAGGGGGATGATTTTTGCCGGAGTTCGTCTGGGAATGCATTTCCCGGAAGACCTTTCTCTGGTTGGATTCATGGATCTGCCGGAAACAAAGATGATGACTCCCGCACTGACAACCTTCAACAGCAGGAATGAAGAATTGGCCGATAGTCTGGTAAATCAGATTCTGAAACGGATCGAACAGCCGGATTTGCCGGTGGAGCATTCCTGGATTCTGCCGGAACTGATTGTGCGGGATTCCTGCTGCGCCCCGAAGACAGAAAATCAACGTTTCAATAAAAAAGGAATGAAGAGATGAAAAACAGGGAAAAAAGAAGAAATTGTTTTACATTGATTGAGCTTCTGGTTGTGATTTCAATCATAGCCATTCTGGCCGCTTTACTTCTTCCGGCCCTCAACAAGGCGCGGGAGAAAGCGCAGACGATCGCCTGTTTAGGCAATCTCCGGCAGGTCGCCCGCGGAGTCTTGATTTATTGCGGGGACTTCAATGAATGGATTCCGGAAAACAACACCGGGACAGACAGCGCCGGAATTTATCGTACCTACGCCGATAAAACTTCAATTTATGTGGTGGGGAAAGATACCTCGAAACTGGGAAATCTGTATGATAAAATCTGGTGGTGTCCGACGCTTCTGCAACAGACTTCCCAGATTCCGGAAAGCCTTCGTTCCTGGACCGGATATCCGTGGCGGAATGACCTTGCCTACGGAATGTCTCTGGCCCTGTACAGTCGATACAGCTGGTATACGGATGAGAATGGTCAATATGTAGTCCAGCATAAACTGAACCGGATGAGAGGGAGTTCGTCCCGGAGAATCCTGTTTGCGGAAGGATACGGCGCTTCTTCTGCGACGTATCGGTGGCAAATCGGGCACATGGCGGTTTTTAACGGCTATGTCCGGGGATGTCACGGAGGAAAACCGTCGGATCGAAAGCTCGGTTTTTCGAACACTGCCTATTGTGATGGAAGTGTGAGAACCGAGCACGCATGGGAAACGGCTTCCGATTCCGATACGAAACTGCCGTGGGACCACCTGAATACAGGAAACTGAGAAGACAAGCAAGGGAAAGGACAGAAGAGGGGAATGAGAATTTGGATAGGTCTTTTGGCCGCCTGCGCGGGGAGTCTCTGGGCAGCGGAGATCGCCGCGCCGTGGAGCGATGGATTTGAAAGCGGGGATTTGCGGCACTACTCAAGGTGGAATACCGGCGGCGTGTCGATCGAAAAACAGGACGGCGGATCGGTGCTGGTCCTCGGGAAACAGCCGGAAAACGCAAAGAGCAAACAGACGGACATCATTCTGAAAGAGGTCCCTGTGGAGGATTCCGTAAAATACCGATTGTCCTTCCGGGCAAAAGTGGACGGCCCGGATACGTTCGAGAACAATCCGCAGTTGGAATATTTGTTTTATGAATACGGGAAAAAGTCGCAGGGCAAGCCGCTTCCCGGATGGAAAATCATTTTTTATGGAAAAAATAAAAAATATATTTCGCGGGGGTTTCCCATGTTCTGGAATGTCTTTCTTCACAAGGGATGGACTTCCTATGCGGAAGTTTTTTTTCCGCCCGCGGGAGCGGTTGCCATGGGCATTATTTTTTCCAATAACGCCAATCCGGACAACCGGGTGTTGATCGATGACCTGAAGCTGGAGTCTGCCGAGGAAGGAACCCTGAACGTCAATCCGGAATTCAAATATGGGGAATATAATTTTTCCGGCTGCAACTATGTAAAAAACGCAAAAATCATTGAATATGACAAGGGTAAATTCGCCCTTGACACCCGGAAAGGCTGGTGCATCATGGATCCGTTTCCGGTGACTCCGGGAAAAGAATATGAGTTGAGCGCAGCCATCCAGTCTTCGGAAACGCCCGGACGGCTGTCTGTCTGGTGCTGTGACGGGGACCTGAAGAAGGTTTCTCAGTTGAAACAGGTGCTGTCCGTAATTCCTCCGAACGAGGAAACGAAAACCATCCGTTTTGTCGTGCCGGAAGGAGTTTCTTATCTCCGTCTGGTAACCGGAAACGGGGGCGTTTTCAAATCGATCCGTGTAAATCAAATTCAGAAATAACAGAGGAATCCATCATTATGAATTTTTGGAAATGTATCCTGGGGGGAGTTTGCTTGTCGGCGGCATGGGGAATGAACGCGCAGACTCTGGTGGACGGGACCTCGCAGGCGCGTGCGGAAATCATTGTTTCCGCGGATGCGGCGCGTCCGGAGAAGTTCGCGGCGGAGGAGCTTCAGCGCTGGATCGAAAAAATCACCGGCGCGATCCTGCCGATCGAACAGATTCCGTCGAAATCCCCGTGGTTCCCCACGAAAATATTCCTTGGGGCGAAATTCGCCGGAAAATTCAAGGATGATCTGGCCTTTCTGAAAGGAAGCGACGGATATGCTGTCCGGCGCGAGGGACGGAATCTTTATATTTTCGGTTCCGAACCGAAAGGCACCCTGAATGGAGTGTATGCGTTTCTGGAAAAGAATACGGACATCATCTGGGCGCGCGGCGCCAAATTCGGAACGGTCTTCACTCCGAAGGATTCCCTGACGGTTTCCAAGGCGGATTGGCGCGACAAACCTGTCTTCACGCTGCGCGGATGGTGGATCTGCGTGACTCATTATCATGAGCAGACGGAATACTGGAACGCCTGCCTCGGATGCAATGTCATGCCCGCGACGATTTTCAGCAATGACTTCATTTACAACCGCGCTCGCGACTGCGGAATGCGGATCGACCCCGTTTCCGGGCATAATCTGTCCCGGTTCATGCCGAAGAAGTATTTTCAGGAACATCCGGAGTATTTCTGTATGATTGACGGCAAACGCCGGTCGGATGTAACACAGAATCAGCTCTGTTTCTCGAATCTGGCGGGAGCGTCCGTCGTGGCGGAAGAGGCGGCGGAACAGATTGCAAAGGAACGCTATCATCCGGATTCCTACAGCATCAAGACCCACGACAACTGGAACGTCTGCGAGTGTCCGGAGTGCCGGAAGGATATTTGCCTTCCGGATGGAAAAGTCAGCCGGTTCAAGGATGTGAATTTCCGTTCCAATCAGTTTTTCCTGTATATGAACCGTGCGGCGGAACTTCTGGAGAAGAAATATCCCGATCTGCGGATCAATACCTTTGCCTACATCTTTACCGCGCCCGCGCCGGATGTGAAGGTCGCGGAGAACCTGAACATTATTTTCTGTCCGTTTGTGAAAAATGATAAGTTCAGTATTTTGCAGCCGGCCAACCGTGAATGGAAGGAACGGATCGACCGGTGGGCCAAAGTGTCGAAAAACGTGGTCTGGCGCGAATATTACGGATGCGCCTCGAAGTTTCCCCGTCCGCTGGCGGATGTCGCGGCCGTGGACCTGCGGTATATCAGCAGGGAACTCGGACTGCATCAGGCGTATGCGGAGTACATTCCGGACTGGAACACAAAAAACAGCAGCTGCGCTTATTCCTGGGATGTGTCCGCCATGGAATTCTGGGTGATCTCCAAACTGTATTGGAATCCGTATCAGGATGTGGAGGCTCTCCGCAATGAGTATTTGAACAGGACTTACCAGAAAGCCGCTCCCGCCATGAAGAAATATTACGGGCTGATCCGGAAAGCCTGGTATGACGATCCCATGCAGTCGGTCTACAACGACAATGAGTATAAATCGGCGGTTCACTATATCTGTGGGAAAGGTTTGGAAAAACCGTGCCGGGAAGCTTTGGAGGAAGCGGCGAAACAGGCGAATCAGCCGAACATCCGGAAGATGGTCGGTCTTCAGCGGGAACGTTTCGAGGACTGGATGAAGAATGCTTCTCTTTATATGAATCCCGAACTCAGTGTGCCGTATGTGGTCGATGCCGCCGAGGCGCAGACGCCGCGGTCGCCGCTCTGGGAAAAGAGCGCTTCCCTGAAGGCATTGAAAGTCATGAATCATCCGAAACTCGATCCCCGGCATCCGACGGAAATCAATCTGATGCACGACCGCCGGAATCTCTATGTCAAATATGAGTGTCGCGATGACAAGATCGGGGATGCTTATGCCCAGAAGTATCTCGACGGCCGGGAAGTCTGGCCGAAAGGCGATCATATCGAGCTCTTCCTGGACGGGGATCAGCAGGGGAAAAACTATTATCAGTTCGCCGCGGACTGCAACGGCAATCAGTATGATGGCCGTGCCTATGACTCCAAATGGAATTCCTCCTGGAAGATGCTGCATGGCAAGACAAAAGAGGACTACTGGGTCATCTGCGCGATTCCCCTGAAGGACATCGGAGTCAATCTTTCGATGAATAACCGTCTGAAGGGATTATTCTACCGGCAGTATTCTCATAACGGCAAGGACGGCCAAGAGGAACACAGTTCCTGGAACGGCGGAGCGGTTCATCAGCCCGCCGGATTCGGAGACCTCGTTCTGCAGATGGAATAATTGACAGAACCTTGCCGAACAGAAAATCAATTGGAGTATGGGGGCCGGAGGAAAAAAACTTTTTGCTTTCCTCCGATTTTTTGGAAATATACATTGCTCTGCCCGGCATGATGACGGCGGCATCCTGTCGAAATATCGCCCGCGCCGCCGGAATTGAACCGATTCTTGAATCCGTCAAGGAAAAAGAATGTCTTTCCTCCGGAAGACCGGATTCCAAATCCGTTTTCCCGTTCTGATTCAAGTTCAGAACAGTTCCGGCTGGATGGCGTCCGGCGGATTCAGCAGGGATTTGATCGGTTCGAACGTGAGACGGTGAATCGGGCAGGGCCCGTATTTTTCAACCGCTTCGATGTGGAGTTTCGTGCAGTATCCCTTGTGGATTTCAAACGAATATCGCGGGTATTGTTTCGCGATTTCTTCCATGTAAAGATCGCGGTGCGTCTTCGCCAGAATGCTGGCGGCGCCGATCGAAAGGGACCTGGCATCCCCCTTCACGATCGAACGGGAGGGAACGGGCAGTCCCCGCACAGGATTTCCATCCACGAGCGCGAACTGGACCTTCGGCAGAAGCTGGGAAAGAGCCGCCGCCATCGCTTTCCAGGTCGCCTGAAGAATGTTGATCCGGTCGATTTCCTCCGGAGAAATTTCAGCCACGGCGTGGAGAATAGACGGTTCGGCAAGCAGTTTTTCACGGAGCTCCATCCGTTTCTCGGGCGTGAGCTGTTTGGAGTCGTTGATCCCTTCGGGAATCTTTGCCGGATCGGTGAAAATCACCGCGG
>CAYWZD010000117.1:0-9787 GCA_964462755.1 uncultured Victivallales bacterium
CGCGGGTCCCGCCGCCATCGCGGCAGGCATTGCGATGGTGCCGATCAAAGGACTGGTGCTTACCCTGTGCGCGATTACGTGCGCGATTGTCGTGAACATGGTGCTTATGATCGTCCCCAGACAAATCGGCAAACTGCTTGGAAAAGTCCATGCCATCGGGCCGATTATCCGTATTACCGGGCTCATTGTAATGGCCATGGCTCTTCAGATGATTCTCAATGGAATTTCGGAATGGATACGCGCCATTCCCTCCCGTTGAAACGCCGGAAATCCTTTTTTTCTGATTTTTTTTGAAAAATATACAATATATTGTAATTTTTTTGCTTGCATATACTATGTAATGTGGTATGATACTCCCTCGTGATGTATTGTTAGGCATCTGTTAGAGCTATATGAATTTTCAACCCGGAGGACCCCCGAATATGGGAAAAGAACTTCCTTGCGCGGCCATAAAGAAACGCGATGGCCGGATTGTCCCGTTTGACCCGGAACGGATTACCCTGGCCGCGGCGAAAGCGCTCAAGGCGGCCGGCACCGCCAACGACAAACTCGCCGCAACCATCTGCAAAGATGTCCTTCATGAACTGAACGATATGGAACTGGGCGACGAGGTGCCCGATATTGAACTGATTCAGGACCTCGTGGAGCACTCGTTTATCCGCCGGGGCCTGACCAAGGCGGCGAAACTTTACATCCTCTACCGCGCCCAGCATGCCAAGATCCGCGAAGGCAAACAGCTGATGATGGATGTCCAGGAGCTCGTTTCCTCCTATATCAACCGCGAAGACTGGCGTGTCAACGAAAACTCGAACGCCTCTTACTCCTATGCGAGCCTCCTGAACCATATCAGCGGTTCCGTCATCGCCAACTACACCCTCTCCAATATCTATACGCAGGAAATCGCCTCTGCCCACACCGACGGCGATTTCCATCTTCACGACCTCTCCTGCGGCATTGTCGGCTACTGCGCCGGCTGGAGCCTCCGCCAGCTTCTTCTCGAAGGGTTCAAGGGACGCGAGGGACGCGCCAGCGCCGGACCCGCAAAGCATTTCGACACCGCGCTCGGGCAGATGGTGAATTTCATGTGCACGCTCCAGACCGAATGGGCCGGAGCGCAGGCGTTCAGCTCCATGGACACCCTTCTGTCTCCGTTTGTACGCGAGGACAATCTCTCCTATTCACAAATCCGGCAGGCGATTCAGCAGTTCGTCTTCGGTCTGAACATCGCCAGCCGCTGGGGCCAGACTCCGTTCACGAACATCACCTTCGACTGGGTCGTCCCGGAAGATCTCCGCGGAACCCCGGTCATCCTCGGCGGCAAGATTCAGGAAGGCAAGTATTACGGGGACTATCAGAAGGAAATGGACCTCATCAACAAGGCGTTTCTGGAAGTCATGAGCAAGGGCGACCGCGACGGACGCATCTTTACATTCCCCATTCCCACCTACAATATCACCAAGGATTTCGACTGGAAAACCGAAAACGCCAAAATGCTTTTCGAGATCACCGGAAAATACGGGATTCCCTATTTCCAGAACTTCATCAAGAGCGACCTGAATCCGGGCGATGTCCGCAGCATGTGCTGCCGTCTCCAGATGGATATCCGCGAACTCCGCAGCAAAACAGGCGGTCTTTTCGGTTCCGGCGAACAGACCGGCTCCATCGGGGTGGTCACCATCAATATGCCGCGCATCGGTTATCTTGCCAAGACGGAAAAAGAATTTTTCACGCGTCTCGGACACCTCATGGATCTGGCCAAGGATTCTCTGGAAACCAAGCGCAAAGTGGTTCAGAAATATCTGGACGGCGATCTGCTTCCCTATACCAAGACCTATCTCGGCACGCTCAAAAACCATTTCAGCACCATCGGACTGGTCGGGCTCAATGAATGCTGTCTGAATTTCCTCGGGTGCTCCATCTGCGACGACGAGGGGAAGGCCTTCTCTCTGAAGACCCTCGACTTCATGCGGGACCGCATTGCCGATTATCAGGAGCAGACGGGCCATATCTACAATCTGGAAGCGACTCCCGCGGAAGGGACGTCCTACCGTCTGGCCCGGATCGACCGGAAGAAATATCCGGACATCCTTTGCGCCGGCGATTCCGAACCGTATTACACCAATTCCTCGCAGCTTCCGGTCGGATATACCAGCGATCTTTTCCAGGCGCTCGACATGCAGGAGCCCCTTCAGTCCAAATACACCGGCGGCACGGTCTTCCACGCCTTCATCGGCGAGAAGATCAACGACCCGGCGCAGGTGGCGTCCCTCGTCAAGAAAGTCGCGGAAACCTACAAGATTCCTTATTTCACCATCACCCCCTCGTTCAGCATCTGTCCGATCCACGGGTATATCCCCGGTTATCATGAACATTGCCCCTGCGAGGTCAACAGCAAACTGGAAGCATCGCCGTCCATGTGACGGTTTCCTGCCCTATTACACAACAAAAGGAGAATATCGAAAATGGCAAAGTGCGGAGCCGAAACAGAAGTCTACAGCCGAGTCGTCGGATATCACCGGCCGGTTAAAAACTGGAACAAAGGGAAACGTGAGGAATTCAAGGATCGCAAGACTTTTGAAGTTCCCGGTGTCGGCAAGTGCAAATCGAACCAGGCCTGATCCGTTTTTCTGATTCCTGAAACTGATGTTTCATCCCGCCCGGTTTCCGCCGGACGGGATTTTTCATTTTTCCGCAGCAAGATTTCGATTAGGAGTATTGTAATGTTGAAAGTCAAGGGTTATAAGTGTAACCGTTTAAGGAAATTAACTTCGTGGATCGGGTGTATGATTGCCATGACCGCATCCACTCTCATGGCACAGAAAGCAACGTCCGCGACGGAATGCGCAGCGCCGGTTCAATCTGACGGGAAACGTTTTCAGGGAATTTTTCCGAAATGGGTAAAAACCGTTGCCATCGTTTCTCCTGCCAGTCCGGCGGAAACGGCTCAGGTCGATCTCGGAATCCGTTTGCTGGAAAACGCCGGGGTACGGGTGAAAGTCATGCCCCATGCAAGGGAACGCGAGAACAGCGGTTATATTTCGATCGAGGCGGAGAAGCGGATCGCCGACCTGGAACAGGCCTGGCTGGACCCGGAGGTGGATCTTATCCTATGCACGCGCGGCGGTGTCGGTTCTGAAGCGCTTCTGGATAAAATCGACTGGGAAAAACTGCGAAAGCGCGATATCCCCCTGGTCGGATTCAGCAATATCACGGCTCTGCAGTGTGCCATGGTCGTCAAAAAAGCCGGACATCCTTATTCCGGTCCCTCCCTGACGGCATTGCTCGGCTGCGATCAGGAAAGTTTAAAGAGATTCCGTATGACTCTGGACGGAGACAAGCTTCCTCCCCGGCAGCTCGGGATTCTGCGTCCCGGAAAATGTTCTGGAGTTGCCGTCGGGGGACACCTGATCTTATTGGCAAAAGTCAGCGGGACCCCATTTTGTCCGGATACCGAAGGCAAAGTCATTTTCATTGAATGCCCCGGACAAAAGGTATCCGTAATGCGGGAAAAACTTCGTAAGCTACATGACGCCGGTTTTTTCAGCAAGTGCGCGGGGATCGTGTTCGGCCATTTCGTCAATTGCGGTTCCCCCGGGGAAATCATGGCAATGCTCAAGGAGTTCGCGAATAGCGTTTCCTGTCCGGTGTTTTCAGGCTATCCCTATGGCCATGCCGACTCAAACTACATGATTGACTTCCGGAGGTCCGTTTCCATTGACGGGAAGGGGATGATGACGCCTTGAAACAATGTGGTATTTCTTCACTGCTGATTTTTTTCGTAAAAACAGCCTCAAAAATTATTTTCTTGACATATCCTGTTTTTCATGTTATAATACTTGAACTCACTCGCTATTATCAACATTGAATCAGGGAGAAGATCATGACGAAAACATTGATGATCGCCGCGACCGTAAGCTTCCTCCTTGCAACCACTCAGCTTTTTGCTTTTGGTTCGTACAAGGAGGCCTTCGATCAGGCAAGGAAACAGGAAAGTGCCAAAAAATATGCGGAGGCGGGTAAAGACTATTCCGAAGCCTTCAAACTTGCCAAGACCTCTTCAGAAAAATTCGATTCTCTGTTCCGTCAGGGAGAATGCTTCAGACTCGAACGCAAATTTGACGATGCCAACGGTATCTTCAAAAAGGCCGTTGCGCTGGAAGGGATTACTCCCGCGCAGAAGGCAACCGCTCAGCTCCGTGTGGCGCAATGCAATGAATGGAGCCAGAAGTGGGAGCCGGCTATCGTGGAATATGAAGCCATCCTCGTGATAGACAAGGCATCCCCCGATCAAATGGCCGGCGCATATCTGGGTGCGGCGAACATCTATCGGGTGAAAAAACAGTATGACAAGTCTGAGCAGTCTTTGGACAAGACTCTGGCTTTGGAGAAAATCAATCCGTATTATGTTACCCGTGCTTATCTGCTCAAAGGATACAATAGCCGGGATTTGAAAAAATATGACGATGCCATTGCCCTTTTCAACAAGGCGATCGACGTTCCGAAGGCGCATCCGCATCTGGTTTCAGAGTCCCGCAACGCCGTTGCCGATACTCTGATGATCCAGAAGAAATATGACGAAGCCGAAAAGATGTCTCAGTCTGTTGTGAACGATCCCAAGGCTCATCCGCATCATATCTCCTCCGCGATGGGCAGAATCGCCACGATACAGCGCTATAATAAGAAATACGACGACTCCATCAAAACATCCGAGGCTGTCGTTGCCTCGAAGACAGCGCACCCCTACCACATTGCGGATGCCCAGTTGAATATCGGATATTGCTATTTCTATATGAAAGATTATGCCAAAGCATTGGATCAGTTCAAGCAGGTGATGGACTCCAAAACCGCGGGCGCATGGCATAAGAATGCCGCCAAGAGCTGGGCTGCCAATACCCAGAAGGAATTGGATAAAACCAAGAAGTAATCAGGAATTTTATTGCGGGATGCCGGTTGTCCGAATGGACGGAACAAGGGTGAGTGGGCCGGCATCCTTTACAGGCCGCAGGAGCGGCCTTCTTTTTTTCAACGGAAGAGGAACCGGACGGCTTCCTCGACTTTTTCGCAGGCTTTCATCATCAAGGTCTTGCGGATTGTGATTGCCCCCTTCGGGCAGTGTTCCTGACAGCAGAAGCAGCGGATACAGTGCGGCAGGTCGAAGACCGGCTTGCCGTTTTTCATTTTCAGGGAGGCGGGCGGGCACATCTTTTCGCAGAGTCCGCAGCCGACGCAGAGTTTCCGGTTCAGAATCGGCTTTGCCACCACGGCTTCCCGCAGAAAACTCTTGAAGAATGGGGGGAGGGGAGCTCCCCATTCACAGAGGAAACCGGGAGGAGGCGGCAGTCTCAGCCGTTTGATTTCGGGAATGGTTCCCGCCACTTCCATTTTCGGAAAGAGTCCGCGTCTTCGTGCGCTTTCCAGAATCAGAAGGTCTTCACAGCCGAGCAGGGGCGCCACCGAGGCATCCAGCGCGAGGGCGTCGTTTGATCCGACGATGAAACCGCGTTCCGCGGGAGTCCCGCTGCCGGGCCCGTTGCCTTCCATGCAGACGATTCCATCCAGCAGATTGAATTGCGGACGGACTGCCAGATAGAGGTCGAGGAGCAGATCCGCGAACTGTTCGAAATTCTTTCCCACGGCCAGATGCCAGCCGAGACGCTCGCTTCCCTTGATCATTCCGAAGAGGTTTTTCACGCACAGCGTCAGCATCATCATTCCGTGAGTCTTGGCTTTGGCAATGTCCACAACGGCGTCGAAGTCCAGATATTCACGGGCGATCTCCACATGATGGAAGCGTTGTCCGGGGACCTGCCGGATGGGAGCGAATTCCGCAAAGGACGCCACCGGGACGCCGAGTTTTGCCAGTTCGCCGTCCAGTTTCATGGCCCGGACCACCGCGGGCGCGGTCTGGACTGCGGGCGTTTCGATGATGGAAATCTTCGCTCCGGCGTCCAGAAAAATTTTGACGCTCTCCAGCAGAAACGCCGGATGCACGCAGGCGATATCCTCGTCTCTCCGCCATGCCAGAAAATTGGGCTTGAACATCAGTTTTTTTCCGGAAACGCTTCCTCCGAAATCCTGAATCTGGATGGAAATGACCTCCTCCAATGCTGCGCGGAGACGTTTTTTGTCCGTATATGACGGACATTGGGAGTAGGCTACCCGGAACTTGGAATCCATCATGAAAAATAGTCCTCAAGCTGAATGATGGTTTCCGGATTGCGCAACTTGGCGAGGGCGTTGGTCTCGATCTGGCGGATTCGCTCGCGGGAGATGTTGAAGTGCTTGCTCATTTCAGTCAGGGACATCGGCCTGGTTCCATCCAGTCCGTAGCGCAGCGAGAGAACCTCCCGGGTACGGGGCGGCAGCGTATTCAGCATTTCTCCGAGTTTCTGGGAAAGAATCTTGCGGGCGAGGCTGTGCATCGGATCGTCATCGTCATGCAGGTCCTTCACGGTGTCCTCGAGAAGGACATCCTTGCCGTTGTTCCAGGAGAACACCGGCGCCTGAAGGGAAATGGACTGCATGGACATTCGTTTGAGGGAGTTGACTCTTTCCCGGGTCATTTCCAGTTTTTCGGCGATTTCCTCGACATTGGCTTCGCGCCCGTTTTCCTGGAGAAAAAGCTGTTCCGCCTTGTTGATCTTGTTCAGAGTGGACAGCATGTGAACCGGCAGACGGATTACGCGGGACTGTCTTCCCACCGCGTGGAAAACGCACTGTTTGATCCACCATGTGGCATAGGTGCAGAAGCGGTGCCCCAGTTTGTAGTCGAATTTGTCGATGGCCTTCATCAGCCCGATGTTGCCTTCCTGAATCAGGTCCACAAAAGGAACCCCGCGTCCCTGGAATTTCTTTGCGATGCTGACCACCAGCCGCAGGTTTCCCTCCACCAGCATATTTCTTTTCGCGTCCAGTTCCGCGGAAAGCTCATCCAGCATTTTCAGTTGGTATGCCAGTTCTTCCCGGGAACAGAGAAGTTCTTTTCCGAGAAGTTCTTCCGGGGTTGTCGTCTCCTGGGAATTCAAGAGAAGTTTGTTGGTCCGGAGTGTCTCAAGCATGTCGAAGATATGTTCGATCAGAATTGGATATTTCAGCATAAGACGGCATCCGGAAGCCCGGAGCCGTTTGAGCGATGCGGTGTCATGCTCGTTGAAAGCATCCGCCAGTTTTCTGTAGAGTTCCTCGAGTTCCTCGCGAAACTTGTCCGCCTCTTTCAGCATTTCGAGAGCATTGCCGTTTTTATGAAGGGACTGAGGGAAAACATCACTGAGGGAATCCGGGGTTTTGAGCTTTTCCAGCAGGCGGATATGATATTTGTAAACGAATCCGAAGAAGGCCATCTTTTCCCGGATCTTTTCGTGAATGCAGCGTATTTCTTCCCAGAGGGCGGTCTCCTGGTCGCTGTCGAGCGGTTCCGCCGCGGAAAGGCGCTCCATATACAATCGGAGAATTTTTCCGCATTCATAACCGGAGGAAACATCTTCCGTATTTTCGGAACCCTTGCTCAGCTCGGAATCATTTTCCGGAGCGGGGATTTCCGTTTCCGTCTCCGTTTCGGAATTTACCCGATCATCCTGCTCGTCGTCATTCTGTCTGGGAGAAGTCATCCCATTGGCCTTTCCATATCCGGGGTGCCGGATGCTGTTTTTCTATCATCATTACTGTAGCGAATCTGTCCGGATTTTCAAGTCCCGCTTCTGAAAACCGCTGCTTTTTGTTTGGTTTTCTGCAACAGGAAAGCTTTCGTCGGAGACAGCCGACGGAAGCGTCAGGTGTCCTGTCAGCCGGAGGAGGGTGTTTTTGCGTTGAAGATATTCATTTTTCCGCGACTTTCACAAGGAAGCACTACTGGTCTGTCCGTGGACACGCCCGGTCGAATTCTGTGAAGTCGCTCCAGAGTCTGCGTCCGACCAGCATGGCCGCTCCGATTGCGCCTGTTTCCTCGTCGGGTTCGCTGAAACGCACGGAAAGAGGATCCGAAGCCAGAGGAAAGGCGAGCTCATAGATCACCCGTTTCAGCGCTTCGTGGAAATCTTTGCCGAGATTCATCATGCTGCCGGTCAGCACAAGGGAATCAGGGAGAAGATTGTTGACCTGATTGGCGATGGCGGTTCCAAGATAACGCGCGGCGGTGTTGACCTCCCGGACGGTCTCCTTGTCTCCTGCCTGATACAGCGCCGTCAGCGCTTCGAATGAAAGACTTTTGTCATTTTTGAGGGCGCGGACTTTTTCCAGAACCGTTCTTTTCGAGGCGCGGGTTTCAAGACATCCCCGTCTGCCGCAGGCGCATGGAAGCCCGTCCGGTTCGCAGATGTTGTGTCCCAGTTCGCCGCCGTGGTTCTGACGGCTGAAAAGGATTTGTCCGTCGGAGGCGGAAGCCATTCCGATTCCGCTGTCGCCGGACGACACCAACAGCAGCGTTCCCCGTGCGGACTCCGGGTGTCTCCTGAGTTCATAGAATGTCCGGCTGATGAGAATGTCCGAAATTTCTATGTCGGGAAGTCCCTTCTGGGAGAAGTGGTTTTTCAGTTTCAGCCCGTTCAGCTCCGGGAAACTGGCGACGTTTTTCAAGTGGAAGTCGGCGCTGGCGTAGGAGCCGAAGGTGGAAAGCCCGATTCCGGCCAGACCTGTTCCCGCGTAGTCCGACAGGTGTTGGATCGTTTTTTCGAGAGCTTCCAGAAAATCGGCACGGGAGCATTTTTCCCGAAAAAATGTTTTTTCACGGCTGCGGATATTTCCCCGGAAATCGGTCAGGACCCCCGCGATGAGATTCGGGTCGAGGGAAATTCCCATGAGGTAATGGCCGTCCGGATTGAGACTCAGCATTTCGCGGGGACGCCCATGCGCCAGTTCGTGCTTGCCGATGGAAATAATCAGGCCACGGCTCATCAGATCCCGGACGGCGCGTGTCACCGTGGTGTTGTCGCAGTGCAGTTTCCGCGCAATTTCCACACGGGAAATGGTGTCATGCCGGAGCAGGATTTCCAGAAGCGACAGGATGTTCGCGCTTTTGACATCGTTCAGCTTGATGATGTTTTCCGACTTCATGGGAATCCTTATAATTTCATGCGGTTCAATACAATACTGCTTCTTTTCTTTTTTGCAAATGATCTACGAAAACTCTCCGGATTATTCCTGAAAAGACAATTTAATTGTTAAGTGAAAATAAATAAGTCATGAAACCCCCGCAAGAGATTTTCATTGCTTACGGACACCAGTGCGCGACTCCGGTCATCGGGTGCGACTGTCTCCATGCGGCGAACTCGTCCCAGGTCCGGACGCCGTCTTGAATCACCGCTTGATAGTATTCGATTCCGGCAATGTGCTCCCCGTCCGGCGTGATGTCTTTGAGTTCAAGAATCGTCCGTTTCGTTTCCGGGGTCAGAACCGCCAGAATGCGTTCCGCCACACGCTCGAAGTAGCCGTCGTAGGTCGAGCCCTTGAGAATATGGATCATGTCGATCTGCCAGTCTTCTCCTTCCGGCCCCAGATACTTCGCGTGCCACTCGATGCAGTGCTCGTCCGTCTGAATTCCGTTGATGAACTCGACTCGTTTGATCGAGGGATTTTCCGCCATCCGGGCGACAGCCTTGAAGCTTTCCGCCACGGAAAGTTCCGGCGTGTAGATGTGAAAGTCGACATCCTGATGCTTGATCATCAGTCCCATTTTCAGCGAACCGACCAGACGGACTTCCGCCCCGATGGATTCCCACGCGAGGACCACTCCGCTTTGCTGAACCACTTTCCAGGCTTCTTTCTGTTTGGCTTCCGATTTCTGCAGCAGCTG
>CAYWZD010000118.1:0-9767 GCA_964462755.1 uncultured Victivallales bacterium
CGGAAATCCGCAACTTGTTTTCTCTCGTGATGATGGATTGCGTCAAGTTCTTCTCATCCGGCAACAACCGGATTGGCCAGGGCGACTTCGCCCGGAAGGCGGCGGCCTACATGCAAAGCCGGGTCGGGAAGCGCTTCCTTGTGGAAGAAGCCGCCCGGAATTTTCAGGTCAGTCCGACCGTCTTCTGCAAACGGTTCAAGCGTGAAACCGGACAGACTCCTGCCGATTATTTTCAGCGACTGCGTCTGACGGAAGCCTGTCGGCAGATTGCCCGGAGTCATGTCACCCTTACGGAAACCGCTTATCGCCTGGGCTTTTCTTCCAGCCAGCATTTTTCCAGAGTCTTCAAGCAGTATTTCGGCCTTTCTCCGAGGGAATACCGCAGAATGGCGCCTGCCGTCCCGAAACAGCCGTGAAGCCGCATGGCAGGCGTCCGTCGGAATTTTCAAAGACGGCAAACCCGTTTACCGGGGTACAGGTGACTCTCACCTGCCGGGGATTTTGAGGGCGAGGAGCCCTCATGCCCTTTGCCTTTGCAGCGGCGGGTCCCCCGCTGACGGAGAGCTCTGAAAGAGCGAGAGCCGCCGCTCCCATGAGGTCGCTGTCCGGGGATGCCCGGAGCTCTCGAACTTGCCGTTCCGGCAAATTCTCGTCCTTGAGCGATAGAACCACTCCGGGTGGGGGATTTCGCCTTTGGCGACCAGCCTTCGCGGCTGGACCGCAGCAATACTGAGAGTATTGCATGACACTTTTTCAGGAACGGAAAATGTTTGCTGACGCAATATCCGGAACGCTTTTTTTTCTCCGGAAAAGGACAAATGTTTTTTTGCAACTCGTCAGGAATTAATCACAACAGAAACCATTTGTTCCCGGAAAGCGCCATGATATATTTAAATATGGAAAACGGTTTCAGGATAAAAACCGTTCAACAGGAAAATCCCGTTTTCAAGGGATAGAAGCGGAGGTGATGCATCCATTCGGAGTCAGGGATATCCGGGAGTGTTTTTCAGCAGGAACCGTTCTCTCCGGTCCTTTGAAAAAATTCCGGCCGCGCCGAACGCTATAGGGAAAGTTGTCTTGTCCGGCCGCTCTCTGAAATCTGAAAAAGTATCTTTTTGATTCGAATTTGTGTTATAAAAACAATTTTCTTTTCAATATAATCAATGAATATTTGAAAAGAGTATTGAAAACAACGAGAAAACTTTCATTTTATAATGCAGTGGAAAAAGTGAAATGGATCGGACTGCCGGTTCGGTCCCGCAAGAAAAGAGAGGTATTGTTATGATGAAAACGAAAACCGTGCTGCCGGTCGAAATGGCCAAACAGCATCTTTCGAAACTCCAGCAGTGCTATGACCTGTTACATCAGATCATGCCGCCCTATTTTTTCAAGACCTTTCACGAGGCGGACATTCAGGACATTCTCCCGCTTTTCTTCGATCTGGAGAGAAAAAACGGAATCCAGATCCTGGAGCGCGAAGACTCCCGCATCATGGTCTATCTGAAGGACGAGCGCCAGAATCCCGTCCTGACCAGCCGCGAAATGGCGGACCCCCGTATTCTGCGTTCCGTGGTGTATGAGTCCGCGCCTCTTCCGGAATCCGGACGGCGCGTGATTGTGGAACAGGTCACCTATGAACCCGCCGACCCCCAGGTTTCCATTCCCCCGCTGTATTCCGATGTGGAACTGAAGAAGGAATATCGCCGGCTTTTCGGCGCGGCTCCGGAAAAGTTCGACGATCTGTATGAACGGATCAACTGGCGCGAAGTTGAGGACCTTGACATTTCCAGAATCGCGGCCCGCATCCATCTGATCCTGCAAGTTCAGGACCAGGAGCATTCCGTGGTCCATGTGGAGAAGCTGGGCCGGAAAGACTACCGGCTGTCGCTGGCCTGTTCGACGGTCGCCTTCCGCCGGAAGGAATATTATCCCCGCATCCTGACCCTCCTTCAGGCCTCCGGGTTCGAGGTGTCCCGTTCCTATCTGCGTGAATTCACCCGGGATGGCGCGCCGGGGGATTTCTGCTCCAAGGCGGTGCGGATCAATACGTTCTACATCACGCCGGTTTCCCGCGGGGCGGACTCCGCCGCCGCCATGGAGAAACTCGAGTGGGAACTGAACGAACTTTGCTGGAGTCCGGACTTCGACCTCTTCGAACAGGAGTTCGTCGAGAATCAGGGATTCTGCGGAACGTCCGCCAATCTGCTGCGGGCCATCTCGGAGTTCGTGCATTCCCAGCTGTCGTTCGTCGACCGCAACGCCTACACCATGAAGGACATCTGCCGTTTCATGGCTCTGTATCCCCGGATTCTTCGCAAGATCATCATCGCCTTCGAGAAGAAGATCGACCCGAAGGCTCCCGAGTCGCCGGAAAAGACGGAAGCCGTCTTCCAGCGTGTCGAACGGGAGATCCGGGAAGTCAATACCGGAATGCAGGAGAAGGACGAGCGCATCCGCATGGTTCTGCTGGCGGCGACTGATTTCCTGCGCAATGTTCTGAAATGCAATTACTTCAGCAAGGGCAAGTCCGCCCTTTCTTTCCGTCTGGACCCCGCCTTCATGCATTTCTATGAAACCCGTTCCGAGAATTACCGCAACGCGTTTCCGCCGGAACGTCCCTTCGGCGTCTTTTTCTTCTACCGCCGGAATGTCGTCGGGTTCCACGTGCGTTTTTCGGAAATCGCCCGCGGCGGATGGCGCACTGTGGTTCCGCGTCCGGCCAAGAATCTGCTGGAGGACACCGACAACTACGACTTCGCCAGCTGCGAGCTTTTCCGCGAAGCCTATGTGCTGGCGCATACCCAGCACCGCAAGAACAAAGACATCTACGAAGGCGGCTCCAAGCTGGTGACCCTTCTCCAGCTCACGCCCGGAAACGACTTCCATTCCGAACTGTGGTCCGCCCAGCGCGCCGTGTTCGACGCGTTTCTCTCCCTCATCAACTACGATGCGAAAGGACGTCTCCGGAATCCGGCGATCGTCGATCATACCGGCTTCAAGGAGATCATCGAGATCGGGCCCGATGAAAACATGTTCGACGAAATGATCTGCTGGATGGGCAAACGGGCCGCCGAAGCCGGATACACCCTCGGCGCCGGCATCATTTCCGGCAAGCCCGAGGGCGGCATCAACCATAAGCATTACGGCGTGACCTCCTTCGGCGTCCATCAGTATCTGCTGCGGACACTGCGCCATCTCAAAATCGATCCGTCCCGCGATGCCTTCAGCGTGGTGCTGTCCGGCGGTCCGAACGGGGACGTGGCCGGAAACGAGATCAAGCTCCTGAATGCGAAGGACGCGTCCGGCAATTATATTATTCCGAACCTCAAGGTCATTGCCGTGACCGACGGCCCCGCCGCCGTCTACGATCCCGAAGGGCTGGACCGTGAAGAGCTGTCGCGTCTGGTTCATACGGCCGATCTGGATTCCTTCGATCCGTCGAAACTCCGCGGAGAAGGAGCCGCGATGCTGTTCAGCCGTCCGGTGATCGGGGAACACGAGGTTGAAACCTATCGGATGGTCTCCTTCCGGCACGGCGCCCTCCATGAACATAAACTCGGGCGGGACGATTTCATGCGCTCCTTCCAGAGCAACATCTGCCGCCGGGCGGATGTTTTCATCCCCTGCGGCGGACGTCCCTCCACGCTGAACACCGCCAACTGGGAGATGTTCGCGCCGGACAAGGTCCCGTGCGTCCGGGCCATTGTCGAAGGCGCCAACTCGTTCCTCACGCCGGATGCCCGGATCGAGCTCCAGAAGCTCGGAACGGTGATTGTTCGCGATGCCTCCGCCAACAAGTGCGGGGTGATCACTTCCTCCTATGAGATTCTCAGCGGACTGCTTCTGTCGGGCGAAGAGTTTAAAAAGGAAAAGGAGGAACTTGTCCCGGAGGTCATGAATATTCTCCGAGTCGCGGCCTGCCGGGAAGCCGACTGGCTGTTCGAGGAATTCGAGCGGACCGGCACGTTCATGACGGTTCTCTCGGATGAGCTCGCGACACGGATCAACCACCTCAACGAGGAGATCTTCCAGTTCCTCGGGACGCACCCGGAGATGATTTCGGACAAGGTGATCTTCGATCATCTGCCGCCGCTGTTCGCGGCGCGGTATGGAGACCGTCTTTCACGGATTCCGAACCAGTACCGGCGTGCCATCGTATCGGTCGAACTGGCGTTGCGGATTGTCTTTCGCAAGACCGGCTCCCTCGAAAACGAGATTCGTATGGTGATGTAACCTGTTTTTAAACAGCTGATTACAGGATGGGCCGTGGAATGGAAAAATTCTCCGGTCCATTTTTTTTCTGCGGGAATCCGTATGACGTGAAAAACGGAACAGTCCCGGCTGCAGCGGGGGGCGATTTATGGGAGCCTGTCGGGAGATCCCACGGGATATTCTTCCAGCAGATATTCCGATTTGAGAACCATCTCTTCGCATGAATTGTCCGGAGCGGCAGGGGCTTGCCCCTGTTTCTCGGGGAGGCCGGCTTCTTTCAGGACGGCTTTCTGGTATTCCTCGACGAAAAGGGACCCAAGGTGTCCGCCGCAGTCGAACCAGATGATCTTCGGGCCGAGCGTGTCGGAGAGGAAACGTCTGTCCGACTTGGAAATCAGCGGATCGTCGGTGTTGTGGATTACGCGCACGTCCGGATTGTTCCGGAGAGTTCCCTCGATGGCCCGCAGGCCGGATTCACGGTTCATCTTTTCCAGAGTGGCGGAAGGATCTTTCCTCAGATGTTGCGGGAGGACACACTCCTTGACGTATTTCATGCCGGAAAAGGTGTCCAGCTCACGGTAGAGATCGGACCGGCTCCACCAGTTGAACTTGGTCTTGATTCCGGAACGGTCTCCATCGTAACGCCTTGCGGAGAGGAGCAGTTCCCGCAGAGTCAGACGGAAGGAGAGTCCGGCCATGAAAGAGGCCTGGTCTTTTGAGAAGGGAAGAGGGCTTCCGTTTACACCAGCCCCCTGACGCGAAAGGGGCGAATGCTTCCGGGAGATGATGGAGATATACTTCATAAGGATGTCCCCCATCTGGCGGGAACACTCTTCCCGGGTCCACTTCTTCGATATTTCCGTAAAGGCGTCAAACCGGGACAGCGCATATTGCAAGTCGACCGGAGGATTCAGCGCGACGTAACGGCTGACTCCCAGCGAAGGATTCTTTTTCTCCATATCCGCGATGAAAAGGGCGTGGAGGCCGCCCAGCGAATACCCGACAAGAATGATTTTGGAAGGCTTGAGTCCGGTATTGCCGCGGACATCCTCCATCACTTTTTTCAGGACCTCCCGAAGCAGTGCGGCGTCCACCGGGGTATAGCCGGGATAGTTGAAGCCCATCGTTTGGATGAAGGCATTGTTGAAGGCGCTGCTCAGGACGAGAGCGGAACAGCCGTTTTCCCAGACCAGTTCCGCCAGAGCCCTCAGCTGCGGCGCCTTGTAATAACTTCCCACTCCCGGAAGAAGGATCACCAGCGGACTTTCGGGCTTTTCCGCCTTCCATAACTGATAGCGCAGGTCCGGTGCGTCCTCCTTCATGCGGACCGATCGGGTGGAGGCGGCGGAGACGAAATCCGTATTCCAGAGGGAGGACTTCACCCACCAGCTGACGTCGTTTTTGCGCATTCCGAAAAGAACAAACTTCACCGAATCGACTTCGCTTCCCTGCGGACGGTAATATTCGGAGATTTTCATGACCCGGTTCCCTGTGGATTCTTCGGGGAGCCACGGACCCGGCGTCTGCGTTTTTGGCGGAACCAGCGGCTTTCCAGCCAGTTCCTTGATCTGGACGTATCTTGCCGCTACAAACCCCATCTTCAGATAATCATAGGGATCGGCGGCTGTTTCCGTGATGACGACATAGTCATCATACAGATTGACGGCACGGTTGACTCCGGCCACGGTTCCGGCATAGGGAATGACGATTTTCAGATCCAGAAGGGAGTCGAAAAGAAGTCCGACCTGGTCCCGGAAGTTGATGGAAGTGCTCAGCGGGAGGAACAATACGAAGCCGGGGCCGATCCCCCAGTTGGCGAAGGCCTGCCCCATGTTGTCGCTGCGGGGGGAGAGGCCGAACCATGCGTCAGCCGGGTCGAACAGGCCGACGATTCCGACGGTGGAATTCGTGACGAACCGGGTGAGGACAATGCCGCTCCCGGTGAATTTGGCCTGAAGAAGACAGCTCATGAGGCGTCCCGGGAAGGCCAGGTTGTCGGAGGCCATCTGGACCCGCTGGATCGCCTCTTTCGGCAGGATGGAGCCGTATACCCAGGAGAAGGGGCGGACCATATAATGCATTAAAGCGTCGTTGACTTCGAACATGGCCCGGTTGAACGGTTCGATGGGGTCGTTTCCGCCGAAGTCGTTCAGAATGGTGGAGGGAGTCCGCACATGACCTGCCCGCGAAAACGCATCGGAATCCGTTTCACGGGTGGCGCATCCGGAAAACAGAACCGGCAGAATGCAGAACAGGACAAGAAATTTTTTCATTCTTTACCTTGGTACACAAAAAAATCAGTTCTTTTAAAATACATCTTTAAACATAAAAAAGCAAGGAAGGAGTAAACATCTTTCCCCATTGTTTCCATTGTTTCGGAAATGGAAAAATGAAAGAAAAAATAGCTTCCCATCTTGATAAATCCCCCAAACTCGTTTATAGTGATGAGATTATTCACTTGGGTGTATTGTTATTTATATATTCATAGGAAAGAAAAAGAGAGAAAGGCAAAAAGAAAATGCACTGGATTGATTGGCTGCTGGTGTTCATCCCGTTGTTTGTGGTCGTATGGATCGGATTGAAAAGTCAGAAGTACGTCAAAGGCGTTTCCGACTTTCTGACCGCCGGGCGTGTCGCCGGCCGCTACGTGGTGGCTGTCGCCTCCGGAGAAGCCGGACTGGGACTCATCAGCGTGGTCGCCATTGTGGAAATGTATTACAACTGCGGGTTCGCCGTCTCCTTCTGGGGCCGCCTGACCGGTCCTCTCGGACTGATCTTCGCCCTGACCGGCTACTGCGCCTATCGTTTCCGCGAGACCAAGGCCATGACCATGGGACAGTTTCTGGAAATGCGCTATAACCGTTATTTCCGCGTGCTTGCCGCCATTCTCCAGTCGGTTTCGGGCATTGTCAACTATGCTCTTTTCCCCGCGGTGGGCGCCCGTTTCCTGATTTACTTCCTCGATCTTCCTCTTCATATCAACATCCTCGGGTGGAAGTTCCCGACCTTTGCCCTCGTGATGGCCTGCTTCCTTTCTCTGGCGCTGGCGATCATCATTCTCGGCGGACAGATCACCATCATGGTGACGGACTGCGTCCAGGGAATCCTGAGCTATCCCATGTATGTGGTTGTGGTGGCTTTCATCCTCTGGCACTTCTCCTGGTCCACGGAGATGGTGCCGGCCCTGATCAACCGTTCCCCCGACGAAAGCTTCCTGAACCCGTATGATATTTCCAAGCTCCGGGACTTCAACCTCTTCTACGTGCTGGTCGGTATTTTCACCTCGGTGATCGGTCGGATGTCATGGTCCGGCGCTCAGGGTTACAATGCCGCCGCGGCCACTCCCCACGAACAGAAGATGGGCGGACTCCTCGGCTCCTGGCGCTCCGGTTTCTCCGTGATGATGTATGTCCTCATGGCGATTGCCGCCATTACTTTTCTCAACCATCCCCATTTTGCGAAGGAAGCCAAGAGCGTCCGCACCCAGCTGGCCTGCAAGACGCTGGATGACGTGGGCCACAGCCTGAGCCCTGCCGTTCGCGAGAGCCTGAAGCAGCAGTACAAGGCCATTCCGGCCGAGACAGCCATGAAGACCGCCGCGACTCCCCAGGTCGTGAATTTGCTGAAAGAACGTTCCAAACTCAGTTTGGAGGAAGGAAAAAATCAGTTCGAAGTCACGCCTGTTCAGGGAAATTCAAGCCCGTCTCTGGATGAACCCTATAAGAAACTTACGTCCGACACCCTCATGAAGATCCCGAATCAGAAGGGAACGGCGGTTACTTACAATGCAATTTACGGACAGATGCTTGTTCCTATCGCCATGCGGGAAATGCTGCCCATCGGCATTACCGGCGTCTTCTGTGCGATCATGATTTTCCTGCTCGTCAGCACGGATACCACCTACATGCATTCCTGGGGCAGCATTCTGGTTCAGGACCTCATCCTTCCGTTCCGGAAAAAGCCCTTTACGCCGAAACAGCAGCTCCTCCTGCTCCGGCTCTGCATCACCTTTGTATGTATCTTCGCCTTCTTCTTCTCGCTGCTGTTCGCCCAGGTGGACTACATCCTGATGTTCTTCGCCATCACCGGCGCCATCTGGATCGGAGGGTCCGGCCCCGTCATCGTTTTCGGACTTTACTGGAAAAAGGGCACCACCGCCGCCGCGTTCACTTCCCTGACCGTCGGCTCTTCCCTGGCCGTGGCCGGCATTCTTCTCCAGAACAACTGGGTTCAGCATGTGTATCCGTTCCTCGACCGGCATAATCTGGTCGCTCCCATCGGGTCTTTCCTCACCACGATTTCCAAGCCTTTCAATCCTTATATTGTCTGGACCATGAACCCGAACAAGTTCCCGATCAACTCCCAGGAAATCTCCTTCATCACCATGGCGCTTGCCGTGCTCCTGTATGTGATCGTTTCCCTGCTTACATGCAAGACTCCGTTCAACATGGACCGCATGCTTCACCGCGGCATCTACAGCGTGGACGGCAAACCCGTCGAGAAGACCGGATGGAGTCTGGCCGTGATCGGCAAGAAACTGCTCGGCATCGACAAGCAGTATACCCGCGGCGACAAGATTCTCGCATGGTCCGTTTTCATCTATTCCTTCATTTACGGATTCGTGATCTGCTTCATCCTGGTGATCGTCTGGAACCTGTTCCAGCCCTGGCCGGATCTCTGGTGGGCCCATTACTTCTACTGGACCAGCATTATTCTGGCAGGTGTTGTCGGCATCATTTCGACCATCTGGTTTACGATCGGAGGAACCGTCGACCTGATGAAGCTCTTCCGGGATCTGAGAACCAAGGAGGAGAACCAGCTGGATGACGGACGGGTTATCGGAAATGTTTCCGCCGCCGACCTGGATCTGGTCGAGAAGATTGAACATCAGGAGGCCGGCGACAACGACGAGCTCCCGCCGGTTCACTGAAAAAAATAAAACGAATCATCTGACATTTCCCTTGCCGCCCGGATTCCGGCGGCGGGGGATTTGTTTTTTCGGAAAGCTTTGAAAATGTCTTATTTTCTGCGAACGGTTCTGAAGAAGAGGGCGGAAGTCTATTTTCTGCTTCCTGTCCTGCTGTTTTACGCGATCAGCTATTTCCAGCGGACCGGAATTCCCGGAACGATTTTCAACCAGCTTCAGACGGGACTGGACATCAATGCGGTTCAGGTCGCGGCGTTTGGTGCGACCTTCATTTACGTCTATGGAACCACACAGCTTTTCATCGGCATGTTCGTGGATAAATACGGGGGCATCCGTGTTCTTACGGTGGGGGGTGTCCTGTTCTGCCTCAGCTCTTTTCTGTTTCCTTTTTTCAACAATCTGATGCTCCTTTATCTGCTCCGGGTGCTCATGGGGCTGGGCGCCAGCACCATCTACCTTGCGCTGGTCAAGGAGGCCGATTTCCGCTTCGGACACAAAAACTATTCGATTATGCTGGGAATCTTTCTTGTCTGCGGTTATCTGGGCGGACTTTTCGGGACTCTCCCCTTCGAGCGGCTGTCCGCGGCGTTCGGCTGGCGCAAGGTCCTGATTGTGATCGGCGTCATCA